>CANQZO010000001.1 GCA_947628355.1 Candidatus Gastranaerophilales bacterium
TTTTATGTTGCTCCGGATAAAACCGAAAAAAGATTTTTCCTGACTGCCGCTACTGCTGCCGATGAAGAAAAAATCCTAAGAACTTTATCTAAAGGAAATACGCTTTATGTTTCTAAATTTAACGGCGGAAAAAGATTTTAAAATAACTCTTTAAATCCTTTCTTAACAGCTTCTGCAGCTTCTTTTATTGTTATATTTTCGTTAATTTCGTTTATGCATGTTAAAGTTTCGGTATTTACTTTTTCGTTAAATATTTTTTCCAGTAATTCTTTATTATAAGAAAATAATACGGAGCCGTGCTGAAGTATGCAGCCTTGTGTTCTGTATTGGGCTGAGCCTATAAGTTTTTTGCCGTTATAATTCAAGTCAGCACCTGTTGATAATGACATACAGTAATCAAAAGATGTTTTAACTTTACTTCCTCCGCCAATAGTTAAGTCTATTTTTAAATTTTTAAATCCCTCTATTAAGGCATTTGATATTTCTTTATATGAATTTATTATGCTTTCTCCGTTTTGGAGTATAGAGGCGGGACATATAAAAGCGTAGGTCAATTCATCATCATGAAGCAGTCCTCTGCCTCCCGTAGGACGTTTTACTATATCTATTCCGTTTTGCAGGCAGTATTGTTTGTTTATATGTTCTTCACTTTGGTTTCTGCCTAGGGATACGCATTTTGGTTTCCAGCCGTATAATCGCAATATCGCTGACTTTTCCTGCCCGTTTATTGCTTCTTCCAGCAATTTACGGTCAATCTCCATATTCTCTGCACCTTGATATTTTTTATATTCTATTATTTTAATCATATTTATATTTTATAATATAAAATTTATAAGACATAACAGTTTTGCAATCGAAAATAAAAGATGTTAACATTTAGGTATTATGTATAAAAGTTGCCATTTAATACAACATGGGTTATGTTTTTTTAACGACAATCTGGCGGCGTGCTGTTTTTCGCCCGTTGACCAGATAGACGGACAGCTTCCGCCATTAATTTACGAAAAATATTGGGGTGAAATTATACCTGTTGACGAACTTTTTAAACGTATGGATAAATATGCCGATGTGTTTAAAAACGGCGGCTGCCCGAGCGAATGCAAAAACTGTTATAAAATTGAAGAAAAAGAATGGGGTAATGAACGCTATATCGACCAAATTACAATTACTCATTTTTCTATGTGCAATGCCGATTGTATTTATTGCACAAATAACCACGAATTATGGGAAAGAACTCCAAATACTTACAGTATTGTTCCCGTTTTAAAATATTTTAAAGAGCAGGGAATTATAAAACATGGATGTGAACTGCATATCGGCGGCGGTGAGTTTACAATTTACCGTGAATGTGATGAGCTGTTAGAACTTTTTGCAATAAATAACTATGCAAGAGTTTTTGTTCCGACTAATGCCATTAAATATTCTCATAATCTTTTTAGGGCTATGGATGAAGCAACAACATACATTATTGTTTCACTTGATTGCGGAAGCAGAAAAACTTACAAAAAAATCAAACGTGTAGACGCCTTTGACCGAGTAATTGACAGCTTAAAAAAATATGCGGCAACGGAAAAATCCCGCGAAGCTATAAGGCTTAAATATATTATTGTTCCAACTTATAATGATAATATCCGCGAATTTAAAAAATTTCTTAAAATCGCAAAAAAACTCGGAATTAGAAATCTTATCATTGACATAGACGCAAGATATTCGCGTATAAATAATTATAAAATTGATGATTATTTTGTTAACTTAGCAAAAAAGATGAATGATATTGCCCTTAAACAAAATTTTATAACGGAATTTTATTCGTTCTTCTTCCAAAATACCAATAATAAAGAGTTTAAAAAGGACAATTTTATAACCAGATTTATAAAATCAATAAAGTTTAAGTATTTTGATAAAGAATTAAAAGAATTATACATTCATCACCGCTACGGCGCAAAAAGATTTAAAGATTAATTCAGATTATCATTTAGCCAATTTTTTATGTGAGAATTAATATTCCCCGAAAAATAAACATTTTTATCCTTTAAAGAGTTAAAGTATTGCAAAACGTCTTTTAAATTTTGTGATATGGGTTTATTAAAATTCTCATTCATCCAATAAAATTCAACATTTATTTCAATGGATTTGCAGCCGATTTTAAGCGCTCTTTTTATAAATTCTTTTGCTTCTTTTATATTATCGTTTATTCCGGGGATTATGATATATTTAATCGTAACTTGAGCATTCGGGTTCTTTTTTTCCGCTTTTATATATTTTTTTAAATTATTCCAGACATTATCAAACCCTTTTACGCGTTTAATTGTTTCGTAAGTCTTTTTATAACCCGCGTCAACACTGACTTTTAGTTTTGTTTCACCTTTTTCCAATGCTTTTGTTATTGCATCCGAATAAGTAATACCCGCAGATAAAAATTCTATTGAACCTTTTATTGAAAAAACAAAATCAATCAGCCATTGAAGTTCCTCTTTCGGATATTCGGCACATTCGCCTCCTCCGATTATAAAGTGACAGTGCGGTTTAAACATGTTTCTGTCTCTAAGTGAGCTTAAAACAGGTTTTACATCCCATACTTCGCGGGAATTTAATTCTTTTTTTATTTCACTTTTTCCGCCGCCGGAGATTATACAATATATACAATCACAGCTGCATTTTGTTCTGTTTGATACCGATACATCAATAAATCCCGCTGTTTCATCCCAATTACGTTCTTCTAATGTCGGGCAGTCTTTGCAGACTTCAGGGTAATCTCCCCTTTTACACTTTTCAATGTATTCTTCTCTGTCTTTTAAATATTTATCAATGTCTACAGGCTCGCCGTGGTAATTTTCCATAAAGGTCAGTTTTTTATCAAAGGACTGACAGCAATATGTTAAGTCCTCAGAATTTATTACCAAATGATATAGCGCCCACTCGCAACATTTAAAAATCATTGTTTATCCTTTTCAAAAAAAATTCTAACATACTATTTGTAATTAATAAAGAAACATCGTATTATTGTTATATGAGAATATGCAATAATCTAAATACTTCAATTTGCTTTAATTACAAGGAAATAGGTATAACTTGGTGTACTTTAACCAATGCTAATAACGGTTTAGGGTGGCCAAAAATTCCGGATGAAATCTTTGACGGTGAAAAAATTGATTGGAATAAATTTTTTGATTTTAGGGCAAAAGAAATTGAGTCGATAAAAAATTCTACTGCACGTAAGGAATGTGAAAACTGTCAGCAAATTGAAGATAAGGATTTTGTTGATGACAGAAAAATTCGTTATATTCTGCTTTCGCCTTGGCAGGTTTGTAATTCCGACTGCATATACTGTCTCGGGCATGCTCAGCCGAGAGATAAAAAATCTTCAGGCTATGATGAATTTTATAAAGAATATGTTGAACCTTATGATATGCTTGAAATCATTAAGGATATGATTAAAAATAATGTTCTTGCTTCCGATTGCGAGATAGATTTTGCGGGCGGGGAACCGACGTTGTATCCTAAATTTGATGATATTATTAATTTTTTAGTCGATAACAATTATAAAAACATTATTATTCATACTAATAATATCCAATACTCAAAAGCAATTGAACGGGGTATTAAAGAAAATGCCATAAGTCTTATGATTTCTATAGATGCCGGTACTAAAAAATGCCATGAACAAGTCAAACGGGTTAAATCTTTTGATAAGGTTTGGCATAATTTTAAAAAATATTCAAAAGCTAAAAAGAAAGATTATTCAAAAAGGCTGTGTACAAAGTATGTAATAGTTCCTAACGTAAATGATACTAAAAAGGAACTGGAAGAATTTATTAAACAATCCCGCAAAAACGGAGCTGCTCAGGTCGCTTTAAATGTATATAACCAGCTTTTAAATGAAATGAATTACGAAGATAATCTGCTTCGTCACCTTGTTGAATTAGCTGATTTTTGGGCTCAAAAAGCCAAAGAAAATAAACTTTCTTATATGTTTTTCCCGAATATTGAATTTGTTTATAAAAAATTAAATTTAGATTTGCCCTAATTAATTAATTTTAAAGCATATTTATTAATTATATATTCTGTTTTATCCCATGTTAACAATTTTATTCCCTTTTCTTCACATAATTTTTTCATGTGAAGGTACAAACTGCCGTAATGAGCAGGCAATGGTGTTTCATCTAAATTTGTAAACATGACATATTTATTATCAATCATAAATTCAATATTGCTTATTCCGATATCAGACATTAAATTTACAAATTTTGTTATTTCTTCAAGATTATCATTTATATGTTCTATAACAATATATTTAACAATTATTCTTTTTGAAAATTTACTTTTTGCATATTTTCTTAAATTTTCAACAGAGTCTTTAAATTTATCTACTCTTTTCAGTTTGTAATAAACTTCTGGCTCGGCGCAGTCAAGTGAGGTTGTGTATGTCGTCAAGTCCTTATCCAATAGCTCTTTTACTATCGGCTGATAAATTATATTATTTGAAAGTATGTAAAATTCTTTGAGCCCGTTTTTTAAAAATTCTTTTACCATAGGCTTAAATTCTTTTAAAACGGATATATCTCCGCCCTGTATACTGACAAATAAATTATCCCTATCAAGTAAATCATGTTTATATAACTCTTTTATCAAAGGAACAATATCATAATAATCACTTTTTCTTACTTTAGTTTCTATTTTTCCTTTTGAATGAAACATTCTTGCGCAATATATACATCCGCAATTGCAGTGAGTCCAGTGGCTTATATTGATTGTTTTAAATTTTGGCAGAATAATATCCGTACTTTTGCGCTCACGCAGGAAATAACAGCTGCGGCAGGGTGATTTTTCAATATCATCTTCATTTAAAAGTTTAAAAGCATTTGTTTTTACTGCCCGAAAAGCGTCCCAATCTATTTTTTCTCCGCGGTAATTTTCATAATATATCGGACCTATCTGTCCTGTGCAGCAAGACATTATTCTGTCGTGGAAACAAGATAATACATTATTTAATTCATCACAAAAATATTGTTTCATTAAATTCCTGCCTATAAATTAAGTACCAGCGCTCTGTCATAAAACTCAAACGCAATTTTTTCCTGCTCGCAGCGGTTTCTTATATACCTTAATAAATCTTTTACATATTCCGGCACTTCGCCATTTTGACGAACAAACCATTTTTCCTCTATATCCGCTATTAAATATTTGACTCCCAATTTATTTATACAAAGCTCAAGCCATTTATCTATTTCTTCTTTTGTATCGTTTACGTTAGGAATTATTATATATTTTACCCCTAAAGAAGTCGGATGGTATTTTGCTGCCGATTTTGCATAAGCCTTGATGTTTTTGCAGACATCATTAAACTTATCAACCTTTTTTACTTTTTTAAATACTTTCCGTGTCCCTGCGTCAAGTGATATAACTATATGAATATCAACATCTTTCTCCTCAAGCACTTTTGCAGACATTTTACTGTATTTTATACCGTTTGTATAAAGTGCATAGTGCTTATTTCCGTATTTCGCAAAAAGTTTTATTATATCATCAAACTTTTTCAATATTACAGGCTCGCCCATTGCAAAGGAAATGTGAGCTCCCGGAGCCTTTTCCAGATTATATATTTTATTATTCAGCATTTCTTTAAATAACGGGAATATATCATATGGCTTGTATGTTCTGTGCTCCAGTATCTCTTGATAAGAAAAACAATATATACAGTTGGCATTACATTCGTTGGAATGCCCAATCCATATCATATCAATGTAATTATCAAGGTCTGATAAAAATTGTTCTTCTGAATTTTCATCAAATTCCTCAATCCAATGACAGCCTTGGCAAAATGGCGGAATTTCACCGTTTCTCATATTTTTTACTAGAGTATTTTTTATTTCAAATACTTTGTTCCAATCCGCTTTATCTTTCGGCCCGGCATATGGGATTATATAATTATTGTTTCTTTCTTTTGGTGAATGTATTGAAAGATGACAATGCCTGAAACAATCATAATGTATATACAGCCCATGGGCTAAATATCTGCACCTGTACATCTTTCCCATAATTATCCTCTTTTTTAGAATTATATCATAATTTATTTTTATGTTATATTTCATTTTGTGAGAAATATTTTACAAAATAGGTTATTTTTCAATTTTGTAAATATTGTTATATTATTGGCAATATTTGTTTTTCTTCTGACCAAATTAAAATATTCCGTTATTATTAATGACGATATGATGGATATTATATCCCGAACATTTTTGTTTTCGCATGGTCGCTTTATATCTGAATTATTCGGCATTTTATTAATTAAATTAATTCCCGATATTCTTGGTATAAATTATCAGGATTTTGCAATTGTTCAAGGTATATTAAAATCTGCAGTTTTTTGCGGTTTGATTTATGTCATTTCCATCGCGCCTTTTAGATTTAGACAAAAAAATATCAGTATTTGTTGTTATTCTGTTTTGTCCTTTTTTACAATTTTTTCTTCATTGATACAAATGGATTTTGTATGGTGTTTTGATACTTATCAGTTTTTTTCCGGTTATGTGGGATATTTATTTGTATATATTATTTTTTGGTATAAAATTGCGGATAATTATTTAAAGAATAAATCACTTTCAAAAAAAGATTTAATTGTAATCTGCCTGCTTGCTTTTATTACGGCTCAAATTAATGAACTGTTAAGTATTAGTTGTACGCTTTTATTAATCCTTTTGTTATTTGATTCGTATATATCAAAAATAAAAGATAAAAAATATATAATTTATCCGTTAGTCGTCATTTTATTAACTGATATATTTGTTTATTTTTGTCAAGGCTCAAAAGAATTATGGGAATCTTATCAACTTTCAAATTATAATTTAATCTCATATTCGGAAATAATAAATTTTATTATTTTATTTTTTAAAAAAATAATATTATATAATGCTTTTTTAATTGTTCCGATTTTTTGTTTCTTAGTATTCTTATATAAGATAAAAGAAATTAAAATAATTAGATATTTTATATATTCCAATACAGGTTTTTTATTCTTCATACTTGGAACATATTTCCTTCCAAAAACATGTATTTATACTCAGCTTTCGGATAAATGGTGGTTTTTACATCCCGGAATAATGATCGGTTATAATATATTTCTGCTTGTGTCGGCTTTATTTTTATTGGGAGTTATAAATGCAAAAACAACAAATGTTATGACAAAAAATTTATTTACTATTGCATTGTTTTTATGTTGTTTAATTCATTGTTTTATTAATTTTAATATTGACAGAATAATGTGCCTTCATACATATATGCATACAAAAAGAATGATGTATATAAATGATAAACTTTCATTGTTTTATTTAAAAAGAGGAGAAACAATAATATTACCTGCAGGACAACCATTTTATATACTTCCCGATGTCAATCCTTATGATTTAGCCATATCAAGAAAATTTCATTCCCAAACTTTTGATAAAAATCGTGCAAGATATTTGATTTATCTGGAAAAAAATTACAATGTTAATGTTGACAGCGGAGTGACGTTTAAAGATAATAAAACAGCGATGAAAGAATATCTGGGTAAGGGCGGCACTTTTACGAGAGATGAACTTAAAAAATTAAAATTTTCTAATATTAAAATGTCCGAGAAAATTTCGCAATAAAAATATAATGGAAGTAATATGCAAAAAAGATTAGTCATAAAATTTTTTAATGTAACATTATTATTTTCAATTTTTAGTTTTTTGATGTATAAATTTCGATATGCTATTGTTATCAATGATGATTTGGTTGATTTAATTGCAGGTCAATATAATTTTTATCATGGTCGTTATTTAACGGAATTTATTTCAATTTTATTTATAAAATTAATACCTAAATATTTTAATATTAATATTCAGAATTTTGCAATTGTATCAGAAGGTCTTGTTAAATCTTTATTTTTTATATTTTTATTATTTATCTTAAAAAAGACCTTTACCAAAAATTGTAAAATCTCAACTTTATTTGAAATTATTTTGTATCCGTTGTCGTTTTTTATGATATTTTCGATGTTATTTCAACTTGATTATATTAATGTATTTGATACAATGCAAACCTTTATGGGCTATATTTTTCCGTTTATTTTCTTTATACTTTTCTGGTTGAAATTATACGATGTTTATTCAGTTAACAAAAAATCTGAACTTTCTTGTGGCTGGAATAATAAAAACTTAATTTTGCTTATTCTATACACAATTATTGTAACTATGGGAAATGAAGAACTCAATTTTGCAGCATTAATTTTACTGTTATTTTTATTATTTAATAAAAGTATGTCCCGAAAATATGTTATATGTTCATTAATTGCAATGTTTATAACAGGATTTTGGGTTTATTATTCAAGCGGCTTTTTAAAATTATATAATGATGCATATCATATTCATATAAATTTTGATTTGTCTTTAAACAATATTTATAAATATTTGGAAATGTTTATTAAATTTATAATTGCAGATAATATATTTTTATGGATACCATATGTTTCATTCATTATATTTTTAAAGGCGGATAAAACTAATATAAACAAACAAAAAATTATAAAATATAGTTTTTATTCCGTAACAAGTTTTTTAATATTCTTTTTAAGTTTATATTTATTAGGTAAATCTTATGGTTATATGATTGATAATAATTTTAAACTATATGAACCGTATTGGATTTTATATCCTGCATTACTGATAGGGCTTAAAATAATCTTATACACTAATATACTTTATTTATTGGGAAATATCTTAACTCCGGACGTAAAAATTTATAAAGAATATATATTATATTTTATATTTTTAATCAGTTGTTTATTTTTTATATTCCAAAATTACAAGAATATTGAATTATCAGATAAAAACTCTAAAACTGTAATGTATATGACTGATAAAATTGCCGTTGAATACTTTAAACAAGGTAAAACAGCAATATTGCCAAAGGATGATATTGAAATAATTATACCCGTAATAAATGATTTAATGCCCTATGATTTATTAACGGAAAATTATAAGGGGAAAATATATTACAAAGAACAATATCCATATTTGTGGTACATAAGGATTGTATATAATGTTAATACCAATTACGGTATGATGTTTAAACCATCCGAGCAAGCGATGGAAGATTTTTATAAAATCGGGGGTGATTTTACAAAAAAAGAATTGGATGTTTTGGATTTTTCTAAATTGAATGTAAATTGAATAAATGCTAATATTTGTTTATGAAATACAAAAGTTGCAGATTATTAGAACATGGCATTTATATATATCTGGACCCCGGAACAGGACAGTTATGTGCAGGTCACTGCTGCAATAGCGATCATTTGGATTTTAATGACAGATTATATATATACCCCGATTTAAAAAAAGAAAATTTAAACTGGGATTATGTTTTTTCTGAAAAACGAAAATTAAAAGAAAACGCGAAACAAGGGATTTATCCTTTTCAATGTGAGGGCTGCTTTGAACTTCAAGAGCGTGATTGGGATGATGAGGATTATATTAATCATTTAACGGCAGCTCATATAATGAAATGCAATTCACGCTGTATATATTGTCCTACGGGAAGAATACCGGAATGGCACAATAGGGAACAGGATGTTGACTTAAAACCGTTAGTTGAAGAATTATTGAACAAAAATTTGTTGAAATTTAACGGCTCGCTAAGATTTGTCGGCGGTGAACCTACTTTAATGAAAGAATTTGATTGGCTGGTTGATTTATTTTCGGCTCATAATGTTCCTGAAATATACGTTCCGACTTCCGGAATAAGATTGTCTAAAAGCCTTTGCAATGCATTAGAAAAAGTTGAAAGTGCAGCAATAGTTGCAAGTATTGACTCAGGGAGTAAAGAAACCTTTGAAAAAATTAAGGGTACTAAGTTTTTTAATCTTGTTATGAAAAATATGAAAACATATCTAAATCATGCCCGCTTAAAAAATTTTGTAATATTAAAATATATTCTTCTTACAGGATATAATGACAGTGCAAAAGAAATTGACAGGTGGCTTAAAAATTGCGCGGATATGGGTATTGTTGAAGTTCAGTTTGACAGTGAGCATTCCGTTTCATCTTCGGAAAATTGTGAAAACAAAAAATACATAAACCGTACACTAAAAATGCTGAAATACGCTGAGCTAAAAGCGAAAAAATATAATATAAAAGTTACTTCATTTTTAGCATTTATGAACAGAGCACAAAAAATTTATGAAAAACAATTGGCATTTTATAATCAAAATCAAAACAAATTTATTGATTTAACTGATTTTGAGATTGATTATAACAAATATTATAAAGACCTTTATATCAATATTGATAAAGATTTTAATTGTCTGGAGGATATAGATAAACTTATACAAGATGACAGATTTTCACCTTTGCGCAGAGCATTTTTAACTTCTGATTATAAAGAGATAACAAAATCGCCGAATTTTGAAAAAACTGTTAAGTCTTTATTAAGGCTCGGTTTTGATTTGGATTTTACGACAAGCAAATATACAGATACGATTAAAGAAATATTAAAAACAAGTTTTTCGACTGTTAAATTAAAGAGAAATTATTTTAAATTTTTTAGAAGAAAAGACAAGTTTATGGGTAATATGATTTAGAAAAAATTTAGTAAATAAAATAAATCCTAATTTTATTGTGATAAAATTTGTATATGAAAAATATTTTATCAATGTGGAATAAAAATAAATTTTTTTGTTTTTTTTGTACTGTATTTACTGTAATTACTTTATCTATATTATTTATAAAAAATATGAATTATGCAGTAGTTTTCGATGATGATATAAAAGACACTTTCGCAAATCGTTATTCACATTATCGTTATCTTACCACTTGGTTAGTTTTCTTTTTTGTGAAAATATTACCTGCCAATCTTAATATACATATCCAAGAATTTTCTTTTGTTTCTGAGGTTCTTTTTAAGGTTGTTTTATTTTCATTAATAGTTCTATCTATAACTTTTTCATTTTTTAGATTTAACAAAAATTATATTTTATTTTCGATTATTTATTCTATTACATTTTTTTTGGCTTATTCGCTGCCAAATTTGGTTTCATATAGGCCCTACTTAGAAGTTAACATATTTTTTATCGGTTATTTTTTTCCTATCGTTTTTTTTATTTTGTTTTGGTATAAAATGAGTGATTATTATATTGCTTGTGATTTAACTTCAAATAAATTATCTAAAAAAGAAAAATTTATATTGTTTTTTTATTCTGTGCTGATTTTTCAAGGGAATGAAATTCTTTTATTTATATCTTCAATTTTTTCTTTCCTTTTATTTATAGATTTATTTATATTTGAAAAAAATAAAAATTTTGAAAAAAATAAATATGTTTTATTCCCTTTAATATCTTTTTTAATTATTGACATTTTTATATTGTTATTCCCTGGTGATATTATTACAGATGTTTATAATATATCTTTTTATATACCAAATATTCATGAAATAAAAACTTTTGCTAATTTATTTTGGATAAAAATTTTTTACGAAAATATGTATTTATGGATTTTAAATATAATCGGAATTTTATTATTACTTAAAATTGATGATAAAGGAAATAAACATAGAATTTTAAAATTTTGTTTATTTTCTTACTTAAGTATTTTAATAATTTGCGTTTCATGTTTATTTTTAGCCCCTAATTGTCCATATACCGAATATAAAATAAAATCATGGATACTTTGCCCTCATATAATAATGCAGGTAAAAATGCTTTTATTTTTAATATGTTTATATATCTCCGGAATTTTGACTGTTTCTGAAATTAATATATTTAAAAAACTTCGATATTTTAATTATTTTTTAATAACAATTCTTTTGATTAGCTGTATTATTTATTTAATTCCTTTTTTTAAATATACAGAATTAAGAACTTATTATAATCCTCAAATGAAGAAATTATTATATATTTCTGATAAAATATCATTATTTTATTTAAAACAAGGAAAGACAATTATTTTTCCGTATAATAAATATATCCAAAATTCAATATTAAACGTAAACATTTCGGGTTCATTAGAAAATTATAATAATGAAATTTTTCATAAAACTGATGATGTCGCTTATTTAAAATACCTTGAAATAATATATAAAATTGATACTTCACCCGGAATTATGCTTATGGATACCGATAAGGCAATCTCTTTATATTTTAAAAACGGAGGGCGGCTTACAACAAAGGAAATTGAAAATATGGATTTTTCTAAATTAAACAATAACTAAAATGCAACTATTTTTTATTTCCGAAAATAAAATGCAGTTCAGAAAGCAATCTTGTCACAGGTGATACTTTTCTGCAGTTATAAACTTTATTTTCAATTATGGCGTCAGCCCAGGGCTCTATTTGAAGTTCAAATCCCAGCTTTTTTGCCTGCTGTTCAAAATATGAATACGCTTTTATAACTGATGATTCTATTACTTGATTTTTTGTTGTATCCATTTTGCTTTCATGGTGGTTAACTGCTCTTGCAACAGTTTTTACTCCTGCAGTTTTGCAGACTTCAAAAAAATTATCTATTTCTTTTTTATTATCATTTACGTTCGGGAAAATAATATATTTTAACTTTACTCTGTTTGATTTATCCGCGCTTTCAAAAATGTATTTTTTTATTGTTTTAATGACTTCATCAAATTTATCAACTCTTTTAATTCTTTTATAAGTTTCCCGGCAGCCGCAATCAAGCGAGATACAAATGGTATTATGATTATCCGCTTTTAACATTTCGCTTATAACGCTTTCATATTTTATTCCGTTAGTTAATACCTCCATTCTGCAGTTTTTAGATAAAAGAAGTTTAACAATAGCAGGAAATTCCTCAAGCATAGTCGGTTCCCCGCCCATAAACGCAATAAATGAGTCTTTGTTTAATCGGCCTTGATTTATTAATTTTTCAATAATCGGCAGAGAGTCATAATCATCACTCTTTTTTACTCCGTCATGAAAGTCTGAACCTACGGAGCAGTAAAAACATGCTGCATTGCAGTGCTTCCAGTTAAATACGGTTATTTTAAATATTTTACCGTCAAATTCTTTCCAATCCTGCTCTTTTAATTCGGGGCATAACTTGCAGCGCTCGGGGATTATTCCCTGTTTCATTTCTTCAATGATTTTTAATCTTCGCTCTTCATTTTTTTCAAACGCATTTTCCTCGCCGTAGTGGATATACTCGGGTCCCTCCCATACTTCATTACAGTATTTAAAGCCGTTAAATCCTAAATCTATACTTCCTAATATATGGTTACAGCATTTATATTGCATTCTTTACTCCCGTTGTTTACATTATACCAAAATCAAGTATTTTATTATATATTTTTATTTAGAGGTATTTATGAGCGAAAATTATGCAATTTGCACGTTTCCTTTTAACGCCGCACAAATAAGCATGCAAGGTGATGTTTATGTCTGCTGTCCTCCGTGGAGCAGCTCATATTCATTCGGGAATATATACGAGCAGAGTTTTGACGAAATATGGAACGGAGACCGTGCAAGAGAATTTCGCAGGCAGTTCATTAATAATGATTATAAATATTGTAAACTCGATTTATGCGTTAAAGATTGCGCGCAAAAAATAATTCCGTCAGAAACGGTTGAAAAGCCTAAAACTTTTATATTCTGCTATGATACCATATGCAACGTGAAATGCATCTTTTGCCGCAGCTGTCACCAAAAGCAGGATTTATCTTATTTTGATGAACACATGGATGAGATAATCTCAAATATGCTTGAAAATGCGCAAAATGTTGTTCTGTCAGGAGTAGGAGAGGCTTTATTCAGTCCGCATTCAAGAAAACTTATAAAGCGAATATCGGAGATGTTCCCTAATATTAAATTCTCACTTATTTCAAACGGAATTTTATGCGATGAAGAAAATTTAAAAGAACTCGGTATAATTGATAAATTGCTTTCAATAACTGTTTCACTCCACGCCGTTAAAAAATCAACTTATGATAAACTTGTTAAAAACGGTGATTTTGACAAGGTTATGGAAAATTTAAAATTTCTGTCACAGCTAAAGCAAAAGGGCAAACTCGACAGATTTATTTTAAATTTTGTCGTTACTTCGTGTAATTACCGAGAAATGAGCGATTATATTAAAATGGCTGAAAAACTCGGCGCAACTGTTGGTTTTTTGGAACTTTTAAAACTTGAAACTAATGAAGATGTTTATAATGAACTTAACATATTAAATGAAAATCATCCTAAGTATAACGATTTTGTAAGGGTTATGAAAAACCCTATATTCCGCTCCTGCAAATGTACAATTAACGATACAATGCTTAATTTAAGACCAATTGATAAACCAAATAAAATAGTAAAATATTTTAGCATTTTTATCACTAATATTCTTATAATATTTTTATTATTGTATATATTAAATTTCTTAATTTATTTTAGGACATTTAAAAATGATATAAATAACAATAATTTTAATGATTTTCGCTCAATTTTAACTCAATATAAAAATTTTATGTCACAAGATGTTAGTCGTAAAAATACTTATGATATTCTTATAAATGATAAAGATAATTGGTATAGAAGAATAGAAAATAAAACTTCCTCAAAACCTTCAATAGTTTTATTTGGCTGTTCTTTTGTATGGGGAACAAATTTAGAAGATAATAAAACATTTTCATATCAACTGGGTAAGCTGACAAAGCGTCCTATTTATAACAGAGCCTTAGGGGGTTGGGGTGTTCAACACATGCTTTATCAACTTCAGCAAGATGAATTTTATAATATCATAACTTCAAAATCCCTCCCCCCTCAATATGTAATTTACACTTTTTTTAGAGGACATTATACAAGAATTGTTACCTCAGATGCATTGTATAGTATGCCCTGCTATTTAGTATTTTATAAACACAAAAAAAATGGGGAATTTGTATTAAAAAATAGAAGTTTTTTTAATTCGAAAATTATAATACATCATTTTATAATTCATGACATTATTATTCCACTAATAGAAAATAAAAAATCATATCAATCCTACATTGATGAAATTATGTTTGATTATTTAATGGCATCAAAGAAAGAACTTAATAAACACCTTCCAAATACAAAATTTGTAATATTCTTTTATGACGAGCCGTATACACAAGATATAATTAGAAAATTAGAAGAAAATGGTTTTATTATTATATCTAATAATGATATGGGAATTAATCAGAAGGAATTAAAATATATTTTATCGGATAGACATCCCAGTGCATTATATTGGGAGGAAGCGACACCCAAAATTATAAAAAAACTACATTTATAATTAGTTTATAATATAATATTTTTATAAGAATTTACGAGGAATATTATGGCATATTTATCATGTGAATTTGTTGAAAACGGAATGTGTTTTATATATGATGCAGCGGTTTTATGTTCATATTCAATGTGCATGAAATTTGAAGCGATAAAAATAATAGAAGACTATAAAGGGGAATTGTTTGATTGGGATAAAATTAGGCAGATAAAACAGGAATACCGTGACAGATTTGCCAAAAATGATATTCCGCCAATCTGCCAAGGCTGCCCGAGTTTAAAAGTTAAAGACTGGGCAGGTGATATGCAGTTAAAGTATATTCTTATCAACCACTGGGAAAACTGCCCGCTTGATTGCATATATTGCCATACGCATGAACGCAAAAAAGAGCTTAATAAAATGAAACCGTGGAAGATACTTCCTGTTTTAAAAGATGCGCTTAAAAATAACATGTTAAGCTATGAGGGAAACGTTAATATTACGGGCGGAGAACCTACTGTTTTAAAAGAATTTCCCGATTTAATGAAGTTCTTTCTTGAGAAAACAAATATTTTTATTATGATAAATACTGCAGCCGTTGATTATTCCAAGTGGATTAGAAAAGCTATAGAATTAAAACGCTCAGCGCCTACAATATCACTTGACGCAGGCACAAGAGAAACTTATAAAAAAATTAAAAATGTTGATTGCTTTAAAAAGGTTATTAAAAATATTAAAAAATATCAAAAAGGTTTAGACCCTATTCGTAACAGTTTAATAGGTTTAAAATATATTTTTATTCCCGGATATAACGATACTTTAGAGGAAATTCAAAGCTGGCTTAAAATAGTTGAAGATTTAGGAATTACTAATCTTCAATTAGAGCTTGAACATCACTGGTATGAAAAAAATAAATACTGCCCCGATAATGTTAAGGAATATATTGAATTGGTTGTAAAATATGCCCATCAGCACAAATGCAACCTTTCTTACAGAGAAATTCTTACTACCTGCGGTTACACCGAAGTGATAAGATATATTGATAACGGCAGGTAATATGGCAGATAAACACATATATTGCCCCAATCCATATATTTTGGCTGAAATAATGCCGTTTGGTAATGTATATCCTTGCAGCTGCGGCTGGATTAGAGGATATTCTTTCGGTAATATTTTTGAAAAATCTTATGATGAAATCTGGAACGGGGACAGGGCAAAAGAATTCAGACAAAAACTTTATGATAACGATTTTTCGCTTTGCCCGGGGTGTCAAAATTTGGAAATTCTGCAAGAAATAAATGACAATGAGCCTAAACTTGTTTCCGCTCCGCCGGAACGTATATTGTTAGGATTAGATGAATATTGTGATGTTAAATGTATTTTTTGCAGACCGGAAAATTACAAGGTTAATCCTAATCTTATTCCTAAGGATAAAGAGGATAAACTTCTTGAAATACTTACTCCGTGGCTGAAAAATGCTAAATATGTTAAGACAAATGCGGTAGGCGAGGTTTTTGCAAGTAAAATTTCAAGAGATTTAATTAAAAATATTGCGCTTAACTTCCCTAACATAAAGTTTGAAATAATTACGAACGGAATACAATGTACAAAAGAAAATATCGAGCAATTAAATCTTACAAACAGAATCTCCATGATGACGGTTTCTCTGCATGCATTCAAAGAAGAAACATACAATAAAATAGTTAAGGGCGGAAATTATAAAAAAGTAATCGAAAATCTTTATTATCTTTCAGAACTGAAAAAATCGGGGCAGATAGAAAGATTTGAGCTCCATTACACTGTTACAAGCATAAACTATAAAGAAATGCCTTTGATGATTAAATTTGCCCGCGAAATCGGCGCTAATATAAGATTTCTTGGTCTTGACTGTTCAAGGGACTTAGAAGAACTCTATAAAAAAATTAACATTCAAGATAAACATCATCCTAAATACAATGACCTTGTTAAAGTTGTTCATTCAAAAGAATTTGTGAATGCTAAAGATATTGTTGTTCAAGGCTGGGAATATTTTACAGGCTTGAAAAAAAATTCTTTTTTTACATATATAAAAAATAAGTTTTAGTAGTAAAATAATTATATTATAGAAAAGAGGTAAAATATTATGAAAAAGAAAATTTTAAATGTCTTAATTATAGTTGTTTCTTTAATTGTAATTATACTTTTAATTAATTACGGATTGTATTTATATTTAATTAATACAAATAAAATTGATAAATCGCAAGTTTCTGCTTTTATCAGAAAAAATATAACACCTGAAAATATGTTAAACCTTAAATATAGAAATCCAAGCGGATTGAATTATAAAAATAAAAAATCAATAGTAGTTTTTGGCTGCGGGTATGCTGAAGGTGTTGACTTAAATGATAATCAAACATTTGAAAAAAAATTATCAGATTATTTAAAAGTTCCTGTTTATAATCAAGGAATGGGCGGCGGTTTTATTCAACATACTATTTTGGCAGTACAAAGCGGTCAGATGAATGATATTATAAAAAAGAGTAATATTGCAGTTTATATTTTGCCGACTCTAAACGATTCCATCAGATTAAAAGTATTCCCAGACAGAAACTATTTTAGTCCGACATTTTTATACTCAAAAAATTTATATCCTGTTTTTGAAGAAAAAAATGGACAACTGGTTTTAAGAAATTCTAAATTTCCGTCATTTACAGGAAATACTTTTAACAGACTTTTGACTAAATTATATTTTCAAAAAAAATATTTAAATAAGGGTAATTTACTAACTAAATATACAGCTCAGCACTTTGTAAAATTAAATAATGAGTTAAAAGCAATTAACCCTAATATCAAACTTGTTGTAGCAATTTTTTGGGATTTAGAACAAAATACCCGTGAATTTAATAAATTAATGCAAGATGAAAATATTTCGATTATACATATTGGTAATATAAGTAAATCAATTAATGTTGATTTAGCAACAGATGAATATAGAACGGAACAAAATAAACATCCGAATGAAAAAACTTGGGATGTTTTAACACCTCTGATTGCTAAAGAACTAAAAGCAATAAAATAGTTTTCCTAAATTTTATCGGCACATTTCTAATGTGCCGATTTTTTATATTTTTGTTAATTCATTTGCTATTGTGGGAATTAAACTATCCCAATATTTTTCATTAGGATGAAAATCATTATCAATACACCATTTGCTGCGAGTATTTATATCCATAACTTCAATTTTGGTTAATTTAGGAATATCTATTACATTATAATTTTTTAATATGTTATTTTCAAAGTCGAATTCGGATGAAAATTTTACTATTACAAATTTAGAGTTTGGAAATAAAGTTTTTATTTCTTTATCAATTGATAATAAATATAAACTGAATAATTGTTCTATGTATTTATTATAACCAATGCTGGTTATATAATTATAAATTAAAAAACTGTAAAAATATGAATTTTCTAATATTAGAGGATTTTTTTGAAGTAATTTTTTATTTTTAATTTTATAAAATATTTCCATCTCATCTTTAAAAGTAGGTGTTACACGCATAATCATACGTCTTATATGGTCGGGATTATAAAAATATAAAATAAATTCGGGTTCTTTTTTTATTGATTGCTTAAATTTACTATATTGGAGAAGGTAATATATTTGATTTAAACCACCTCCTGGATATGCAAAATTATATACAGGTCTTTTTAATTTTTTTGATATTTTATATGCAAAAGTTTGATTTTCATTTAATCCTACTCCATACGCCATTGAACATCCAAATACAATTATTGCTTGGGGAGGGGTATTTCTATAGTTTTGACCGTAATATTTGAATGAAAATAAATTTTTGTTATTTAACGGAAAACGAATTGATAAATCTTTTTCAAAACTCTTTGCTTTATAAAAACTTAAAAATTTGAATGTACTAATTTCACAAGGAAAAATTGTTAATAATTTTTTATATGATACAAATTCAATAATAAAAATTACCATAAAAATAAATGTAATATTAACTAAAACTATTGAAAATAAGCGTTTCACTTTATTCTCCTTGATGTAAGCCTATTCCTACATCTAAATCCTTCCCTTTTAAAGTTCTGTATTGATTTGCGACACCGTAGAATTGAATATCCAGACCGCGCTGTTTTACCGCAGCAACAATATAATCGTACAAATCATCAATATAAGCGGGAATGTTATTTGAATTTCTTGCAAGCCAATCAGCTTCAAAATCAATTATTACTCGTTGAATACCCACCCTTTGAGTTTCATCAAGCCATTTATTAACGTCTTCTTTTGTGTCATTTACTTTTGGAATAATTATATATTTGGAACGCACCATTTTTTTATTACTGCCCTGAGCTTTTACGTATTTCTTTAAAGTGTCCATGACCTTATTATAAGCGTCAATTTGCTTTATTTGTTTAAATTTCTGCCTATCCCCGCAATCTACACTTGCAGTTACTGATAATGTATCTGTTTTAAGTCCATTTAAAACAGATTTAACAGGTTTTATGGCATTAGTATGAACCATTATATTTTTTTCGCCCTTTTTTATAAAGAAGTTTGTTATATCATCAAATTCTCTTAAACTTGCAGGCTCGCCTCCGGAGTATGCCAGTTCTCCGGAGTAATCGATTAACCCCATTTTATCAAGTTCTTTTATTATAGGCATTATTTTATAGCGTTTTTTTGGTTTTTCAAAATCTGATGCAAGACGGTAGCAGTATGTGCAATTGCAGTTGCATTCTGACCAGTGTGCTATTTGTATCCATTTGAATTTTGTATTATCATCCCAGTCTTGTTCTGTCAATGCAAAGCAGCCTGTGCAATGGCTGTCAATTATTCCTTTTTTAAAGTTTTTTCTGATTTCATTAATATTGGAAAGAAGTTCATTCCAATTTAATTTTTCACCCCAGTAGTCTTTTTTTATAAATAAAGGCTCGGGGGTATTATTTCCCATAAAACAACAAAGTTTTATTGAATTGTATTCAAACCTTAATCCGTTTTGTATGTTTGAACAACTAATATATCTCAATGTTTTTTCTCCGTATTTACAATATATTATTTTAAAAGTTTTAATTTGTCAGTGATTAAATTTGTAATTTCAATCCAACATCTTTCATTAGGGTGCCCGTCATTAGGAATATGATATTGGTCCCACTTTCTTTCTATATCCTTAATATAATCTTCCACTTCAACAAACATGATATTTTCTTTTTCAAGTTCTTTCCATCTTGGTGAATGTGTAATTAAATCTGTATCGGGTTCATCATGGAACGATATTACAATCATTTTTATATTCGGGTTTATTTGCTGCATTTCTTTTTGAATGGTTAAAAGATGCAGTTTTAGATTATCAAACATATAATCTTGAACATATTTATTATTTAATCGTGTAAGTATCTTTGCATACCAAGTTTTTTGAATATATTTATATAAATAAGAACCTTCAAGTACCGGCAGGTATGATTTATGCAATATTAATTGTGTATTATTTTTTGTCTTTTTTACATCATACTTTGGCCAAACAAACTGTGTTGCAAATCCGTTAGAATTACTATGAATTCTCCATACATGTTCTCCGATTAATATATATATAACGTAATCACTTTTTTTGATAATGTCATCTATTTCATGTGAGCGAATACGCATTATCGGAAACTGCGGACTTTGACCGGAACTTGAAAAATTATATACGGGTCTTTTTAATCGTTTTGATAATTTATAACCAGGTTCTTGCGTAGATGATAATAATGCCCCATATCCATAAGAACATCCAAACATTATTATAGCATTTTTATTATATTCCAGTCCTGATGGTTTTCTTATTTCATAGTATTTTTTTGATATTTCATAATCCATTAATTTTCTTTTTAAAGTATATGGATTGTTTTTCAAACTTAACTGAACCGGAACTCTTTCCAGCTTGTTATAAAAATATTTATAAATAACCCAATTTAATAAAAATAATATACCTATAGATATAATAATATTCACAAGAATTATTATAAAAATTTTTTTATATTTGTCCATTAATTATTCTCTTTACTTTGATTTAATTACTTTATTATACTAAAATTAGTATATGAAAACAATATGTGCACATCCTTTTAAAAGTATTCAAGTGCAAAATACAGGAGAAATTTATTGCTGCTGCTGTTATTGGACTGATTTTTATTCATTCGGCAATATTTTTGAACAGTCTTTTGACGAGATTTGGAACGGGGATAGGGCAAAAGAATTTCGCAGACAGTTTATTGAAAATAATTATAAATTCTGTAAATTAGATGTTTGTGATCCTGCATATTCTGACATCACACCTGAATTTGAAGCACCGTATCCTAAACGTATTGAATTCAGTTATGACAGGCATTGTAATGTACGCTGTATATTCTGCAGAAAAGAGAAAAACAAAGAAGAAGAAAAATTTAACAGACAAAAAGAAAAAAGGATTGAAGATAACTTTGACAGGATTTTTACTCCGATTATTGAAAAAGCAGAGATTGTCGAACTTAATTCTGCAGGAGAGCTGTTTGCAAGCAGGCATTCAATTGAAATATTAAAAAAAATTATTAATATTAATCCTGATATTAAATTTGGAGTTATATCAAACGGAATATTATTTACTAAGGAAACAACGCAAAAACTGGGACTTGAAGACAGGTTAGATTATGCAATAATTTCTATTCACTCTGCGACTGAAAATACATATAATAAACTTGTTGAAAGGGGCAATTTTAAAGCCGTTATTGAAAATGTTAAATATTTATCGGAATTGAAAAAGCAGGGAAAATTAAAAACATTACAGTTAAATTTTGTTGTTACTTCTTTAAACTATAAAGAAATGAAAGACTTTGTTAAATTTGCTATAGATATGGATGGAACCGCATTTTTTATTAACTATCACAGGCAAATTGACTCTGATGAACTTGAAAATAACTTGGATGTGACTTTAGAACACCACCCTAAGCATAATGAACTGGTTAAAATCCTTGCTGATCCGATTTTTAACAACGAGCATTGTTTTGTTAATGATTATCTTAAAAATTTAAAGCCCGTTAAACTTTCCTTGTTGCAGAAAATCAAAAATTTACTTAAAAAATGAGCCCTTATCTAAAATTTCTTTTACGTATTCCCAGATATTCGCTTCAATGTTGTATTGCGCACATTTTTCTTTATAAAACTTAAATAAATCGTAATAATAATCGGGAATTTTAAATTCTCCCTCAGAAACAAATTCGCTGTCGCATTGGTCTATCATTAATTCAGAGTTTGTAATACCGATTTCGTGCATTAGTTCAATATATTTTGTTAGTTCTTCTGTGTTATCATTAACTCCGCGGACTAGTATATATTTTAATCTTAACAGAATCGGCAATTTTACGTATTTTTTAAGATTTTCCACTACATCATCAAATTTATCAACGGTTTTAATTTTTTTAAATGTTTCGCGGCACCCCGAATCTATTGAAATATTTACGTCCACAAAGGTTTTACCTGCAATCTGTGCAATTTTAGGCAGATATTTTATTCCGTTTGTTGCTATTTCAACCCTTTTCACTCCGTTTTTTATAAAAATATCTACAAGCGGTTCAAACTCATCTAAAACAGATACATTTCCGCCCTGAAAATGAACATCAAGCTCTTTTTTATCAATGATATCCTGCCTGTATAATTCCTCTATTATCGGCAGTAAATCATAATAATCGCTTTTTTTCGATTTTAAAACAATTTTCCTTTGTGATAAATACTGTTCACAGCAATATATGCAAGCACAGTCGCATTGCTTAAAGTGTTTTACTATTATTAAATTTGCTTTAGGCAGTTTACTAAATCTGCTGATTAATAACGGTTTAGGATTTTCCTGCTCGTGCAAGTCAAAGCAGTCATTGCATTCGGCAGGGATTTTGCCTTCATCAAGCATTCTTATAAGTGAATTTCTTTTTTTAATAATATCTTTTACCCGCTTTGGTGAGGGTATATCAATAGATGGCCCTGTTCTTGTTGCACAGCAGTAAAAGACTTTAAGCGCATCAAAATTTAGAGTCTCGTTTAATCTTTTGCAATAGTACCTTTTTTTCATAACTTCATTATATAATACTTTTATGAATATTTTAAATCTTTTTAAACCTAAAAAATCATATATGTGCCCGTTATTAAACAATCATTTGCACTTTACCTCAAGAGATACATTAGAGCCTTGCTGCAGTGCGAATATAGGGCCTGCTTTAGTCAGTGAATTATCCAAAAAAAATTCCGTGAAAGAATTTATAAAAGCAAAAAAACACTATATTGAAATATTTAAATCGGGTAAAATCCCTGCTGAGTGCAAGAATTGTGTGCATATTACGGAATACAAAAAGCAAAGTGATTTTAGAATTAATAAAATTACTCTTAACCATTATACACAGTGTAACTGCGCTTGTATATACTGCACGCAGGGCAACAGGAATTTTGAAAAAATTAAAGAGGATGAAAATAAGCCTGTTTTATACGATGTTTTAAAATTTATTAATGAGCTTTATGATAATAATTTAATTGACCGTGAAAAGTTATATATTGATTTCCAAGGCGGAAATATATCATGCTTGAAAAATCACCAAGAGATAATTGATACCTTTTTAAATCGCGGAGCAGGAACTATATATATTCCTACAAATAATATTATTTATATGCCTGTAATAGAAAAACTTTTAGCTGAAAAAAAAGGAGAACTTTGCACTGCACTTGATTCAGGCTGCAGTGAAACTTATTTAAAAATTAAGCAGGTGGATAAGTTTGATAAATCGGTAGAGAATTTAAAAAAATATATTGAAAAAGCAGGCGCTGATTCTATTATTATAAAATATATCATTGTGAACGGTTATAACGATAATATGGATGAAATCGTTAAATTTATGAATTTAATGATTGAAATAGGTATTAAAATAATCGTTTTAGATATTGATTACAGAGATATAATTGATAAATCTTTCACCATACCAAAGCATTATTACGAGATTGCCTCATACGTAAAAAAAACTTGTTTTGAACATAATATGGACTTTGGAATGCCGCCTTATACTAAAAGTGTAATGGAAAAAGGTTATTCAGAAAAATAATTATTTATAAGTATCGTGGCTGAATATTGAAATATCATCTTTTGTTTGTTCAAGTTTCATATTTAACTTGGTTCTTGCAAAATACTTAATTTTATTTTTGATTGAATGCTTTAAGCTGACAGGTTTTAATTCTCTTAAATAATCGGGCAGAAAACAGTGCTGTCTGTCATTAAATATCGGGTTTTTAAGCATTTTTACAAAATCATTATAGTTATGGTGATTTTGATAAAACACAGCGTAATTTTCGCGGTTCATTATATATTCGGCATAACCGCCTATGCAGGCAGAAAATGCTGCACGGGCATCAAGTTTTTGCGCCAGCTCGACAAACTTTGGCATATCTTTATAATTATCCGCAGTTATAACAAACATAATCTCAAAATCTTCAAGTTTCCCGCTTTTTTTCAAAGAGCTTATAAATTCAACATTTTTTATTACATCATTAAATTTATCAACCCTAAATATTTTTTTATAGGTTTCTCTTGTGGCAGCGTGCAAGGATATATGAACTCTAAATATTTTATCAAGCAGGTTATGCTTTTTTAAGTTTTCTTCCGTGCATTTTATACCGTTAGATATGAAATCCACTTTTATATTAGGATTATTTTTAATTATTGCAGAATACATTTTTTGTGTGTGCAGGGAATCAAAAAATTCACCTCGGCAGTTAATAAACATATATTTAACATTTTTTGTAATCGGTAAAATGTGTGTTTCAAGTGCGTCTTCCCATTTTTTGCATTCCTCGGGAGGAAGGGCTTGGTGTTCATCTCTGCATATTATACACCTTTGAGCGCAGGTATAGTCGTATCCTATATTAATATACTCAGGCAAGGGGGCTATAGTGCTGTCATATTCAAGATTTTCCGTTTTGTTTCCGTTGCAGTTTTCGTAATTGCAATATGTATATTTTCTCTCCATTACGTCGCGTCTGAAGTTCTGAGCCCGCTCTCCGTTCCAGATTTCTTCAATACTGTCTTCAAATATATTGCCGATTAAATTAAAATTGGAAAAGCAGGGATTACAGAAAAAACATTTTCCGTCATTATTTAACTCTAAACAATTCCAAGGGTTTTTACAATATAAATTTCTATCCATAATTTTATGATAGCACAATTTTTAAATAATTAATTTAGAAATTCTTTTAAACTGTTATATTCGCTATATTTCTCGGCAATCATAAAATAAACGGGAAGATTTACGTTATATTCTTTTGCAAGCTCAATTACTATGAAAAACAAGAAGTCTATTTCTGATTTTTGACCTATTTTCATATCATTTAAAATGGAAGAATAAACATTTGCATCATCACGTTCTTTATATTTTTCAAAATTAGAATAATATTCTTCAAGAAACCCATCTCTTACGTTAATATTTATAGCTTTAGCAAGTATTAAAAGTTCACTGCAGAGTTTTTTAAATGTTTCTTCTTTTTCTCCGGTTATTTGATGGGCATTTATATCATAATAAATACAGCATGCTTCAAAAGGCGAGCGCGTAATGAGGCGTTCAAACGCAAGCTCTAAAAATTGCTTTTCGGTAATTAAATGAGTATCCATGCCTGTTTGAGTAAAGTCTTCTTTTATTTGATTAAGAATTTTATTATCAATGTTATTGTGCGGTGCAAATTGAAACTCAACATATTCGCGCTGCTGGAGGTATTCGGCATCATTTCTGTTATACCAGCGGCATTTGCCTACAAATACGGAATTAAGAACATTAATATTTTTTAATTTTCTGCTTAAAGCATAACCCATACCAAATCCGTTTGCTATAGAGGTTACAATTGTTTTTTTATGCGAAATACGCTCAATAAACGGCACGGCAGATAAAATATCCGGTGTCCTGATACATAATATTATTACATCAGCTTTGCCCTTAAACTGTTCTTGAGTTTGTATTTTTACTTTATATCTTTTATCACCTTTTACATTTGAAATTAGTCTAATTCCGCCTTTTTCTTTTGCATTTTTTATAACTGACTCATACTTTGAAATTAATGTAACATTTTTTCCCGCTGAATGCAGGAAGCAGGCAAAAGTTGCTCCTGTTGAGCCTGCGCCTATAACTACGTATTTTAATTTCTTATTAAAAAAATTTATTATACTCATTTTTTTAATCATCTAAATGTTTTATAATATAGGGCAACATTTTATCCCAATAAAGCTCACCGGGATGACATTCGTCTTTTGCCAGATATTCTTTTTCAACATCAGGTCTGGCAAATATAAAACCTGATTCTTTTTCCAGATTTATTATTTTGTATTTTGATAAAAAATAATTTTGCGGAAAATCTTCAAGCTGAATAATTATAAATTTTGAGTCCGGATATAGTTCTTTTAAACCTTTAGATATGGAGTCTAAATATAAAATTGCGAAATTGTTGATACGAGTATTTATGAAATTAACAATTTTAAAATGCCCGTATAAATAATTATTTAGGAAATACAGGTTTTTGATATAATCTACAAAATACATATATTCAAATATTGAGAATTTTCTTAATTTTAATTTCCCGTGATCATTTTTATAATAAATTTGAAAATGATCATGATTTTGCCAAGATGCATCTTGGTACATTCTTCTTTTATGATCATCCATCCAAAAATATAAAATATATTTTGGCGGTATTTTGACATTTTCTTTTATATAACCTGTTTCTAAAATATTATATGTGTTTGCAAGACCGCCTCCCGGAACTCCAAAGTTATACACAGGCATATTCAGTGCT
Source organism: Candidatus Gastranaerophilales bacterium (assembly GCA_947628355.1). Lineage (GTDB taxonomy): Bacteria > Cyanobacteriota > Vampirovibrionia > Gastranaerophilales > Gastranaerophilaceae > Avigastranaerophilus. The sequence goes on from CANQZO010000001.1 coordinate 27,055, forward strand.
TTATTTAATTTAGCTGAAATCGTTTGATCATCGTCTAAAGCATAACCGTATGCTATAGAACATCCTAAAACAAGAATGGAGTTTTTTTTGTTTTTTGCATCATAAAATTTTGCATTATACATTTTCCAATTATTGTGCGGATAGAAATTAAGAAAAGCAAATTTTATATTATTCCCGCTTTTAGTATTAGATTTGACTTTTGTATAAAATGTAACAGTTTCAATAATAAAAATAGCAAAAACAAATATTATAAAATTAACTAGTATAATTAATGAAATCTTTTTTAATTTATTCATTTTGTCCCCTTTTCATAATTAGTTTATAATATTAAATTTCTTTTTACAATAATTTATCCGTTCTCATTTGAGGAAATTTTGTCTTCATATATACCTAAAATGTTTGAATATAATTCAGAGTTTATTCCCTTTTCCTTTGTTTTATTAATGAAAAACTCTGTCAGATTTTTAATTTTTAATATTAAATCTTGCGAGATTATATTATTTTCAAATACCCTGTTATCCAAATTTAAAATTAATTTATTTATATCTATTTGTTTTGATTTTTCAATCCAAAGAGATATTTCTTCAACAGTATCATTAACATTGGGGACTATAACATATTTAGAAATAATTTGTTCCGGAAATTTTTGAACTTGCATATATTTGATTAAATTTTTCCAAACAAGGTCATAACTTTCAACCCCTTTTACTTTTTTATGAATTTCTTTAGATCCCGCATCTATAGAAACTGTTAATGTTACAACACCCTTCTTTATGCCTTCTTCTATTATATTTGAATAATTTATTATATTTGAAAATACATAAACCTTTTTTATTCCGAAATTAAGGAAAAAGGATAAAGCATCTTCAAATTCTTTGTGCAGTGTTGGCTCTCCTCCGGCAAAATCTATTATTGTTTCCTTTGTTATAATGTTATTTTTTATAAGTTGTTTTATTATCGGCACAAAGGGATATGTATCACGCCCCTGTGATTTGGTTGTATATTCTCCTGTGGACAGTCGCATGGTATTTTTCCATGAGTCGCAATATATACATCTTGAGTTGCAAATTCCGCCTTCCGAAAATTGAACGTATTCCATAAAGTTTTTTAATTTGGTTATATCACTCCTGTAATATTTTTTATCAAGATTATTACAGCCCTCGCAATTTTTAGGGATTATGCCTTTTGCCAGATTTTTTCTGTTTATTTGTATATGTTTTATTAACTCTTTTACATTAAATTTATTTTCAAAGTCTGTTAAATCTATATTGTCGTATATACAAGGGAAGACTCTATTTTGAGCAGGGTTGCCCATTGAACAAAAAGCAACTTTTCTTCCGAAAAATGTAATATGGGAATTTAGAGCTTCACAAGAAACAAAATTTTCATTATTAATTTTTTGTTTTCTCCAAAACTTTATGTTTAACATTTCTTCTCCCTTATATTTTAATATGTTCCTTGCTCCATTAAAGCTACGGAAGTTAAATTTTTTCTTAATAATAGTCCCAGCTCTTTTGTTCGCTTTTCTGCATAATCAAAAATTGTATAATTGTAATCTTCAACTTTTTGACCTTGTTTAGTATGTATTCCCCAACAGTATTCCATACTTATTTCTACACAGGTTAATCCGTATTTTTTACTTTCCAAAAGCCATTTTTCAACTTCTTCAATATTATCATTAAACCCTTTTAATATTATGTATTTAGATACAACATTATCAGTGTTATGCGGATTTTCTTTATATTTTTTAGCGGCCGAAACATATCTTTTTAAATTTTTCATGACCTGAAGATATTTATCTCTTTGTTTGATTTTTTTATATATATTACGGCTTCCGCAGCATACAGCAACTGTTATTGAACCCTTCCCCTTTTTAAGTAATTTTTCTACTGATTTTAAATATCTTATGCCCGAGCTTTCGCAGGTAGAAAAATTTAAATTGTGTTTTAAAAATAAATCAACCAGTTTTGGAAATTCTTTAAGAACGCCTATTTCTCCGCCGCCTACATTTACATACAGATAATTTAAGTCTATCTCGTTTAATTTGTACAGTTCTTTTATGGTTTGATAAATTTTGGGATTTCCGTATTTTATCTTATCACTGAACTCGCCTTTAGTTTCATCTCTATAGGAACAGTAAAAACAACCGCAATTGCAGTGATACCAATAGTAAAGGTCTATTCTTTGTATTTTTTCGTTTAATACATTTTCCGTGTTTCTATAAATACAATCTTTACAACCTTCCGGAATAATATTATTATTTAAGGCATTTTTTATGCGGTTTCTTTGTTCTTTTATTTTATATGCAAGTTCTTTTGGCTTTTCTTCATAGGTTGATATTATTTCACCTAATTGTAATGTTGTACAATATCTTACATTTTTTTGATGAAAACTTAATCCGTTAGTTAATAATTTACAATAGTTCTTCTGCATAATAATATCTTTTAGGATAACATATTGAATGGTAATATTCTACTTTTTATTGTAATATATAAATGTAGAAATTTGGAAGTTAAAATGTCAATTATATGTAAATATTTAGCAGAAGAAATTCATTTTGCACCGACGAGAATTGTTCCATGCGGTGCTAATGTTTGGGATAGAGTCAGAGATGATATCGATACTTATTTTTTAAAACCTGATATTGACCAAAAAGGTATTGATTTTGATTTATACTTTAATAAACGAAAAGAATATATTGAACAGTTTAAAAATGGTAAAACACCTGAATTTTGTGTAAATTGTGAAAAATATACACCTGTTAATTATAATGATGACGAATGTAATGAATTAAAAATAAAAAAGATTAATATATATAACAGAACTATTTGCAGCTGCCGTTGTGTATACTGCTGTTTAGCTGCATTTGGGAAAATGGATGCATTTAAGAAAATGAATTCGGATAAAAATTATGATATAAATCCGATTTTAAAGCAAATTGATGATTTGCATTTAATAGAAGAAGGTTCTGAAATTGCTATTTTGGGCGGTGAATGCAGTGAATATCCCGATGAGCTTGAAAATGTCGTTAATTGGGGTAAAAAATATAATCCTAAATTTATTATTTTATCTAACGGAATAATTTATAATGATACAATAGCAAGTCTTTTATCTTCGGGGAATATTGAACTTAAAATTTCTTTAGATTGCGGTTCTAAAGCGAAACATGAGCAAATTAAAAGAGTTAAAGCATTTGACAGAGTCATTCAAAATTTAGAAAATTACAGTAAAAAAGCCGAAAATAATCCGAATGCCCAAATTCAATTAAGATATTTAATACTGCCAAAAATAAATGATAATATACAAGATGTGAAAAATTTTTTAAATATTGCAAGAAAATATAAAATAAATACGGTAGTATTAAGCATTGAAAGAGAATGGATGCAGGATAACAACCAAAAGAGAGTTCCTTCTCATCTTAGAAAATTTATAAAATTTTGTGCGTTTAATAAAGAATATAAAGATATACATATCGGCTTTGATAAAAGTCATATATGGGATTGGTGGCTTGAAAAAGTATTAAACGAAAAAACAATTTTTGATAAATTAAAAATGTTTTGGAACAAGAATAATTTTTAGTGGATATTAAAATATCTGTTTACAACGCGAATTTCATCATATTTATATTTATCCCAAACAGGGTCTTTATATTTTGAAACATTTGATGTGAGCATAATTGAAGCCATATTCCCGACATAAAAATTACAATGCATTACATTAACAACTTTATCTTTTGTTTTGTAAAATAAATCAATGATATGAGGGCTGATATTATCTCGGTTCGGCCTGAAATAATGAGCATTGATATCCAGAACTATGTTTTTAACATTTACCTGTCTGCATTTTTCAAGCCATTTATTTATCTCGTCCTCATTATCGTTATATCCCGGAACTACAATATACTTTACACTTACTAAATCATCATATAAAGCATTTTTATTATATTTATTAATGTTTCTCCATACTTTATCAAAAGTTTTTACTCTCTTTATCTTCATGTGTACTTCTTTAGAACCTGCATCTACCGAAATGACAATACTGCTTTTTCCCTGTTTTAATTTTTTTCCTATGGTAGATGAATAATCAACTCCCGAACTGTTCATAACATAAAAATAATTATATTTATCAAGTAATTTAACTATTTTATTAAATTCTTTCAAACAGGTAAACTCGCCTCCTGCAAAATTTGCCAGTCCGTTTTTGTCTATAATATCTCTTTCCGCCATTTTCTTTAATATCGGATATACACTATACGTTTTTAAAGAATTAAAATATTTTTTATCTTGACCTGTATAACAATAGATACAATTTGAATTACATTTTGTCCAATGCTGTATCATTAAATTTTTAATTTTTGGTTGATTAATGGGTAAATTATCTTCCTCTTTTAAATCTATACACCCCTCACAATTTTCTGTTTCTTCCCCTTTTAAACATTTTTCATAAATTTTATATCTGTTTTCTATTAGTTTATCAATGTCAAAAGTTTTATCCGTTATATTATCAAGTATACAAATTTCCCCACCCCCTTTATGTCCGAGCTGTGAACACAAATTAATTTTATTTTCATAGAAAAATTGAATACCGTGTTTAATAAATCCGCAACATTTATATTTCATTTATTTGCTCCGTTATAATTTTAATATTTACTTGTAACTTTAATATTTTACTATGGTTTTATATGTTTTTAAATCAGTTTTGTTTTGTTAAATATTCTTTTATTTCTTCAGATTCAAATGAAATATTTAATGGAGTTTTTTTAAAATATTCATATATGCTTTTAATATTTTTTTCTGTAGGTTTATTTTTATTCTTTTCAAACCATAAATATTCTATTGCTATTTCAATATTTTTGCAGTTGATTTTTTCTGTATTCTTTAAAAAATTTTCGGCTTCTTTTAAATTATCATTATAAGTTGGTAAAATAATATATTTTACCACTACGGATGAATTATTATTTATAATTTTTATATATTCCTCTATATTTTTCCATACCAAATTATATGCCTTTACTCTTTTTATTTTTTCAAAAGTTTCTTTTGTTCCCGCATCAACAGAAATTTTTAATCGGCATTTTCCCGCCTGCAATACTTTTGCTATGGCGTCAGAGTATATTATTCCGTTAGAAAGTATTTCAAGCCGGCAATTTAAAATTAACGCCATATATAAGATAAATTCCAATTCTCCTTTCGGATATTCGCTGCATTCTCCGCCTGCTACGGTAATAACACAGTTATTGTCTATTAAATTATTATTATACATATCCTTTAAAACCGGAATAATGTCATAAGTATCGCGCGTATTTAGTTCTTCTTTTGTTTGATTGCTTGTTGTAATCAATGAGCAGTATATGCAGTTGCAGGAACATTTTGTTCTGTTAGTTATTATAATTCTGTTAATTTTATTGCCCTCATCCCATTCCTTTTTTATAAGACGGCTGCAGCCTTTACAGCTTGCAGGGATATCCCCAGCTTTTAACATGGTTATATATTCATTTCTTTTGTTTAAATATTCATTTATATTAAATTTTTGACCGCTAAAGTTATTGATAAACGTACTTTCGTAGTTATTTGTAGGACTGCAGCAGCAGGGAATTACAGAATTCTGTGCAAAAACTATTTCATGCAGTAAATATTCACAACAAGTAAATT
>CANQZO010000002.1 GCA_947628355.1 Candidatus Gastranaerophilales bacterium
ACCGCCATTATTCCTAAAGTACCGCTTTTATAGTCTAAGACACCTTTTTGGTCGTCTCTCGGTATTATGTTAAAGTTCTGCTTATTATTAGAGGAATTTACTTCAATAAATTCCGTCAGCCCCGAATAATTTTCGTTTCCTATTGAATCATAAAGGCTTGAATACATTGTTATTTCTCCTTTTGCAAGGAGCATTAATTTTCTTATTATTCTTGCGCTTTTATCACGTGTTAAATTTATATTATCTTCAAGTGTATATTCGCTTTTTTTCCAATCTCTGCCGAATACCCAAGAATTATAAATTGTGCCAGTATCTTCTTTCAGCCATTCGCTTGATGAAATATCAAGCCACAATTGGTATTTTCGCTCAAGTGATAAATCAATTGCTTTTTGAGGCGTCGTAACTATAATACAGCCTTTTTTTATGTTAACAGCGTCTATCGGATTTTCGCTTATTATGCTGTTTTCGGTTTGTAAAATAAAATCCTGCGCAGTGCTTATAGAATTATCATTAAAAGCGGTTTCAAAACTTTGAGCTTCTTTATATAAAAATTCATAATTTTTGCCGTCAAATTCTTCACTTTTAATGAGATTTTCATATATTATTTTTATCTGTCCGCTTATACTTTCTCTGCTTGCTTTTAATGAGTTTATTATGCTGATAAGTTTTTGATATTTTGTATTATAAATTTCATTATTAAATTCAAACTCGGTTAATTCTTTATTTTTTCCGTAATTTCTTATGATTTCAATAACCTTTTTATAAGGAATTTTTAATAAATTTATAAGCAGATTTTTTAATTCATAATCCTTTAATTCAATATTATTTGCGGTTTTTAAAACAGAGATTATAAATTTTATTTCCGTATTTTCGCTTAATTTTCCGCTTCCCGATAAAAGAGTATAGTTAATGTCCGCTTGAGAATTAATTGTATCTTTTAATATATCATCAATTACGGGAGTAATAATTATAATATCGGATGGGTTAACGCCTGAATTTATAAGGTGTTTTACATCATCCGTCATTTTATTTATCATCTCTAAGCGTCTTAAAAGAGAGTTTATTTTAATATTATTGAGCTGTGTTTTTTTGCCCTCTTTCATATTGTTAAAAAATTCTTGAGCAGTTTTTGAAAATGGGGGTATATACTTAATTTGTATAATATCGGGATTATATTTTCTTTTAAATTCATCAATAGCCGATTTATAAGCGCATAAATATCCGCACCTTGAGCTTCCGTCTTTATCATAAGCTATAGAATAGTCTTTAATGCTTGGCATTATTGCGTTAACAAACTGCCAAAAAGCATAAGGATATTCATCCGCGTCATCAATTATCAAATAACCGATGTCCTTGAAATAGTCGGTATTATTGTAAATAGAGGGTAAAATCGCCATTTGCCTTAAATAATCAAAACTTTTTAACTCAATTGTCTTAATTTTGTATTCATCAATAGCTTTTTGAGCTTCCTTATAAAAACTTTCATTTAAAATTCGGGCTCTGTTTACTATTTCTTTGGGCGTTAAACAATTTTGCACTATTAAAGAATAACGTCTGAACAATTGATGAAGCAGGTTTACTTTTGAAATATAATCACTGAAATCAGCTTCCTTTATACATTGCTTAAAAATATACTGCGACACTTCAAGCCCGCACAAGTTTGCTTTATAATCATTTGGGGGATTTTGGGTTAACATTGCTATATACTCGCTGTTATCAAGAAAAGTATTGTAGCAGAGCCCCGCAAATGTTAATACTTTTATTTTTTTTTCATCATAATCGGGCAGAATTGTTTTTAACTCTTTAATAAAACAAGCTCTTTTGTAGGAATTTAAAACAATAACAAGAATTATGCCGTCCTTATTACCATTTTCGTATATTTCACGGCATTTTTTTAATAAAAAATCAGTCCTTTTATTTGAGCATATCCCCTCAATCAGCATAAAATCATTTTACAATACAATTTGCATGTTAAGCAATATTACAAAAATTATTCAAATTTGAATTTTAACTTAACAAAACTTCACAATAGTATTGATTTTGTATATGCAAAGTGATATATTAAAGATATATAAAATATATACTTTAAAATTTTAGGCAGAAACTAAATCTTAGGTTCTTTTCCCTATTATATAGGAATGGTCTGCGTGCTGAAGCGCGCGAAAAATTGTGTGTGTATTAAAATAGATAGTTAGGAGTTATATTATGGCTTTAAATTATGTAACTGAAAGTATTTCGGAAATAAATACCGCCAATACGGTTTATAGTGATGAAAAGTTAAAAGAATATATAAAAGAGATATCAAAATATAACAATCTTACGGCGGAAGAAGAACAAGAACTGGCAAGGAAAGCACAAAACGGCGATATTAAATCAAAACAGAAACTTATTGAATCTAATTTAAAATTAGTTATTACAATAGCCAGAAAGGTAATACATTCAAGCAAAATTCCGATGAGCGACTTAATTCAAGAGGGAAATATCGGATTAATGGCTGCTGTTGATAAATTTAACTGGAAATTCGGTTACAGATTTTCAACTTATGCTTCATGGTGGATTAAACAGGCAATGTTTAAAGCTATATCAGAGCAGTCGCACTGCGTTAAAATCCCCGTATATATACAAGAAACTCTTTCAAAATATTCAAAAATCAAATCAGAAATGGAAAATTCCGGTATCTCGGAAGTAAAAATTGAAGACGTCGCTAAAAAGATGAATATAGAGAGCGGGAAAATTAATAACTATTTAAACGCATATAAAAAATCACTTTCATTAGAGGGTGATTATGAGCTGAATAACGGTTCAGAGGTTAAATTAGCGGATATAATAGAAGATGAAAAAAGCAGTGTAAGTAAAGAGATAGAGTATAATTCAATAAAAAAAGAAGTTGTAAAACTTTTGAGCGCTCTAAAAGAACGCGAGCAAAAAGTTATAACCTTAAGATTTGGTCTATTAGGCGGTGAAAAACAAACACTTGAAGAAATCGGCAGGCTCTATGGGGTTACAAAAGAATGTATCAGACAAACGGAAGCAAGAGCGTTAAATAAATTGAAAAACAACATCACTTATGGTCTGTATGCGGATTATATGCTATAAAACCCTATGCCATAAAGGATTATACGGATAAATTGGTGTAAGTCTTTACAATCTCTGGAGTTAGATGTATAATATGCTTCAAAAGGTAGCAATTGCAAATACAGAGGTGAGAGAGACAACATGATTAGTGAAAATTGTTCCGATGAAGAATTTGAAGCATTACTTAGCAATTACGATTACAGTTTTACAAAAGGGGATTTGGTAAAAGGTATAGTATGCTCCTATGATTCAACAGGAGTTATTGTAGATATAGGTGCAAAAACAGCAGGGTATGTGCCCGTAAAAGAAGCTATAGTTGATAAATCAGTATCATTGGAAGATACATTGAAGAAAAATCAAGAATATGAATTTTTAATTATAAGGGAAGAAGATGAAGACGGACGCTTCATGCTCTCTTATAAAAAGGTTGCAATGGCATATAATTGGAGAGAATTGGAAAAATTAAAAGCCGAAGATGCCGTTGTTGAAGGAACTGTTGTTTCTATAGTTAAAGGCGGACTTTTGGTAGATGTTAAAGGCTGCAGAGGGTTTGTTCCGTCAAGTCATTTGAAAGCTAAATCTACCGAGTGTCAAGTCGGCGATGTTTTAGAACTTAAAATTTTAACTATGGATATTCAGCAGGGCAATTTTATACTTTCAAATAAAAAAGTTTACGCTGAAGATAAAGATGAAAATGTTAAAGATATTTTTACTAATCTTGAAGTAGGACAGGTAGTTACGGGTGAAGTTGTCAGAATTACCGATTTCGGCGCATTTATAGACATCGGCGGTATTGATGCACTGCTTCCGCTTTCACAAATATCTTGGCGCTGGGTTGATCACCCTTCCGATATTTTAAAAGTAGGCGAAACTATTAAGGTTGAAGTTATTGTTATTGACCATGATAAACAAAGAATAAGCCTAAGTTTGAAAAATCTGGAAAAAGATCCGTGGCTTGAAGCTAAAGATAAAATTAAAGACGGCGATAAGTTAGAGGGTACTATTACAAGAATTAAACATTTCGGCGCTTTTGTTGAGGTGTTCCCCGGGGTTGAGGCTTTACTGCCTAACAACGAATTAACGGAATATCAAAATCAAAATAATACCGTTTTAAAAGTCGGTGATAAAATTCAAACTACAATTTTGAAATTTAACCCCGATGACAGACGTATAAGCCTCAGTATAAAAGATGAATAAATTTTAAATAGACATAATTAAAACCTTTGCTATAATGTGAGTATGAAAAAGTTTATTTTATCTGTTATATTTTTTATAGCCTGCAGTGTTGTGCTGCCTGTTTGGGCGGATATTATCCCGCTAAGTACCAAAAGTGTAAAGCACTACGGTATTGGTGTAATTAATGTACCCCAAAATTATACCGTGTATCAGTATCCTTATTTTGACTCTAAAGTCATCCGCGAAGTAAATTATGAAAATTTGGGTAAATCTGCCATTGTTAACACTGTTGATATGAGAAAAGTATCTTATATCGCTTATGTGCCGTCAAATAATGTAGCACTGCTTGCCGTGGACTTAAATCCCGGAAATGACTGGTACTGCGTATTTTTAAATCAGGAAACAGGTGAAACGGGCTGGATTTATAACGATAATAAAGATAATTTTATGACTTACCGACAATTATTTTATCGTTACGGAAAAAAATACGGAATAAGATTTTTTAACGACTTAACCAAAGATGAAAAGGTGCTTTACTCAAAAGAAGATAAATCTTCTCAAATTATTGACGAATTAAGCTATCCTAAATACGTTACATTTACCGTTATAAGAGGCAATTGGCTGTTAGCTTCGGTTAATGATATGACAAAACATGCCAAAGTGGGCTGGTTTAACTGGCGAAATGATGACGGAACTTTAAATATGTTCCCTAATTTTAAAGAACAGCCTTAAACATTATCTTTATTGTGTTCGGGAAGTGTGGCGGAGTATTCGGCAAGTATTCTTGCAATATCGGAGCCTTTTATTACAACTTCAAGTATAAGCTGTGCATTAATTAATAATTTATCCGTATATTCAAGTGCATCTGCGTCAAAAATTTCAAACTCTATAAAATCAATACCGACATAGTTTATTCTGCCGTAACTTTCGGAGTTTCCCCATTTCATAAAAACAAGCTGACGCTCAAATAATTTTAATTTATCTACCATACGCATATTAATGTTCTCCGCATATCCTTAATTATATGATAATTATTTTATGTATCCAAGTCAATTTTAGTTTTGTAAATTTTGATTTGATAATCTTAACAAATTGCATAAAAATATTTTGTTTAAGATTTAGTTTTGATATATTTTATATAAAAAAAGGAAAAAATCGTGATAAGTGCACTCGCCGCCGAACTAAAAAATAAAACTAAATTTGATAATAAGTATACTTCTTCCCCTATAACAAATGCTCAGCAAATTGAAAATAAACTTCAAAGAATATTTGAAGAAGAAATGTTTTCGAAAAATTCTGTTTTAATTGGTTATAATCCTCAAGCAGTAAGAAAAATGGCTAAATTTATATCGGGAGAAATAAACCGTCCTGCTTCAATAGGTATAGCGGGAGAAACGGCGAGCGGAAAATCCACAATCACTTTGGATATTATTGATACCGTTGAATTATTTGCTCAAGTTTTTGAACTTGAAAGAGTTATAACAAGAGTTAACACGGATGATTATTATTATGACCGTTCTGAAGAAGTAAAAAAGGCAGGCGGTATGGCTGAGTTCGCAAAGAATTACGATTTTGACGTTCCTCAGGCTTTAGAACTTAATTTAATGTGTAAACACATTAAAGAACTGTTAAACGGAAATTCCGTTATGCTTCCCAAGTATGACATGTCGGGAACTACAATAAGAACAGATAATTGCACTCCCGCGTTTCCTGCCAAAATAATAATATCAGAGGGGTTATTTACTTTAACCGACGAAATACGCACTGCTTTTGATTTTAAAATATACGTTGACATAGAAAAAGAAGTTCAGAAAAAAAGATTTTTTATCCGTGCAAATGAACGCGGACTAGGGGATAGTGCTCATTCTATATATGAAAATGCTTCAAATAAAGCTGATATTTATATCCGCCCATGCCGTGAAATCGCAGATATAGTGCTGTCGGGAGAGGCTGACAGGGCAAATTATAAAATATTTTTAAATAAAATTTTATTCGTAATTGAGCAGTTACATTTTTCAAAACAGGCAAAATAACCATGAGTGTCTGTATTTATCCGGGGAGCTTTAATCCTGTTCATAATGCACATATTGAGGTCGCGAAATATGTTCATGATAAATTTCATTTTGAACAAATTGTATTTATCCCTGCATTTAAACCTCCTCATAAGGATTTAAAAAATTTTGACGTTGAAAATGCAATGCACAGACTTAATATGGTAGAACTTGCGGTTAAAGATTATCCTTTTTTAGATGTTTCGGCTATTGAATATACCCGAAATAAGCCGTCTTATTCTTATGATACGGTAGTGCAATTGTACGAAATATTAAAACCGAAAGAAAAAATCAATTTTATAATAGGAACGGATGCTTTTATTTATCTGCCGTTATGGCATAATCCCGACGAACTTAAAAAATTGGTTAATTTTATACTTTTTAAAAGAGAAGAAAATTTTGATGAAACTCCGTATTTAAAGTTAAAAGAACAGGGTTATAATTATATACTTACGGATAAAACCTTTGTTGATATATCCTCGAGCGAAATAAGAGAAAAAATTGCGCAGGGTCTTGATATTTGTGATATAGTACCATTAAGCGTTGCAAAATATATAAAAGAAAATAATGTATACAAAATATAATATTGAAGAAATAAAAGAAAAACTTAAATCTTGCTTAAGCGAGGAGAGATATTGGCATTCAATCGGTACAATGGAAATGGCGGTTGAACTTGCCAAAAGGTTTAACTGTGACGAGGAGAAAGCCCAAATTGCAGGACTCTTGCACGACTGCGCAAAATGTTTATCAGGAGATGAGTTAAAAAAATATTATGATACTTTTGATGAATGTGAAAAATTAAGTTCTAAAACCTGGCATGCACCTGTCGGTGCTATTATTGCAAAACGTGACTGGCAGATAAATGATGAAGAAATCTTATCGGCAATCAGGTGGCATACCGTGGGTAAAAAACAAATGAGTGATTTTGAAAAAATTATTTTTCTTGCCGATAAAATTGAACATAGAACCCGTGAACAAGAGTTTAGAGAAAAAATTGAAAAGACTTTAAATAAAACAAATAACCTTGATAAAGCACTGTTAAAAAGTTTTAAAATCACCATAAAAAGCCTTTTAAAACGCAAACTCCCCATTTGCTTTCAAACGGTAGATGTTTATAACGATTTACTGGACAGTTGTAAATAAAAATTATAGTTAAATTTTTGTAAAAGTCTTAATTCATTACAAAATAGCCTAAATTAAGGTAGAAAGCAAAACTTATCCATAATAAATAAGGAATAAGTAAAAATGAAGCTAATTTTGAATGTCTAAAGAAAGTTATTATCGTTAAAACAAGGAATATCCACATAAATATGATAATAATCAGTGCGCCTAAAATGCTTTTTAATCCGAAAAATACAGGCATCCACGCAAAATTTAATAACATTTGAATTATGAAAAACGTAAGAGGGCGTTTTTTATCCTCATTCATTCCGCCTTTTATAAAGAATATAAAAGAGAGAATAATCATTATATAAAGTATCGTCCAAACCGGCATGAATACCGAATCGGGCGGTGCTAAAAAGGGTTTATTTAAACTGTGAAACCAATCCATATTAAACATACTTTAATATTTGTTTAAATAATAATTATTTGTATCGGTTAAGAGTGTATAGCCGACATGATAATTTCTTTAGCTTTTACAGCTTGTTCTTTTGTTGCAGGCGGTGTATTTTCAAGCACGTAAGAAATGTTGAGTTTTTTATATTTTTCTTTTGCCATGTCGTGATAGGGCAAAACTTCAAGCATTTTTACATTTTTAAGTGTCCCGATAAATCTGCCCAATTCCTTTAAATACTTCTCATTATAGGTAATATCGGGGACTACAACGTGTCTAATCCATACAGGAATGTTTTTTCCGGCTAAGTAACGGGCAAAGTTTAATACTGATTTGTTTGAAAACCCCGTTAGTTTTTTGTGTTCATTGTCATTGATATGCTTAATATCAAGCAATATAAGGTCTGTATATTTTATAAGTTCATCGTATTTATTTGAGTTATCAAATAATATCCCCGATGTATCAAGTGCAGTATGAATGTTTTTTTCTTTTGCCTTTTTAAAAAGTTGGGTTATAAAATCAATCTGCAAAAGCGCTTCACCGCCCGAAACCGTAAGCCCGCCATTTTTAAGAAATTCTTTTACGCTGTCATATTTTGATAATATTTCATCAATATTCATTTGCTGATTAATATTTGCTGACCATGTGTCAGGATTGTGGCAGTACATACAGCGCATAGGACACCCCTGCATAAAAACAACAAATCTTATTCCCGGCCCGTCTACAGTGCCGAATGTTTCTATAGAATGAATGTTTCCTATAAGTTTGTCCATAAATTTTATTATAAAATATGTTGTTTATTTCATCCGTTAAATTTTGTAAACAAAAATTATCATATAGTCAATTTATAAAAAAAAATTTTTTTATAAATAATACAAAGGTAAAGTAAGTAATATTAATTTTGGTGGAGGTAATTTATGATTAATTCAGTTTCAAATTCATTAACAGGAACAAATTTTGCTCAAAGAGATTTTGTGGTTGTTGACGGAAAGCGTTATCCCGTTCAAAAAAGACCGTATAATAAGCCGGGAGTTTCTACATTAGCCCCTGTTTACAGAGATGTTGTGGTTATTGACGGTAAAGAATATCCTGTTGAAGAAGTATCGGATATGCATGCTTGTGATAAAACAAAAGATGTTGTAGTTATTGACGGTAAAGAATATGATGTAAACGCGCCTTTTTCTTTAGATACTTTATTCCCGAAAGGAATAATACCGCAAGGAATAATGGCAAATAACCAGTCTCAACCTCAAAAACTAAATTGTGTAGCATAATAAAATATCATATATAATATAAAAAGAAGCAGGATTTATCATAATCCTGCTTCTTCAAATTTATCCGATTTTAGAATGGAATGTTCTTGAAATAACGTCATCCTGCTGTTCTTTTGTTAATTTATGGAAATTAACCGCGTAACCCGATACTCTGACGGTTAATTGCGGGTATTTTTCGGGATGTTTTTGGGCTTCAATTAATGTTTCACGATTAAAAACATTAACATTTAAGTGATGTCCGCCTTTTTCAACATATCCGTCAAGTAAATTTATTAAGTTTTCTTCCTGCTTTGTCGCCATAATAAAAATCTCCTTAATTATTCAATAATCGTTTTACAGCACCCAAAATCCATATTAATGGTGAGTTCATCTGTGTATGCTTCATCTTTACCGAGTGCGTCGGGAATAATGGAAAAAGTATTTGAAATTCCGTCTTGAGCGTCATCAAAAGGAAGTTTCGCCACGGATGAAAGTGAAGCTAAAGCACCGTTTGTGTCTCTGCCGTGCATTGGATTAGCCCCGGGGGCTAAAGGAACTCCGGCTTTTCTGCCGTCAGGAGTATTACCGGTCTTTTTCCCGTATACTACATTTGAAGTTATTGTTAATATTGATGTTGTCGGTATTGAATTTCTGTATGTATAATGTTTTCTTATCTTTGACATAAATGATTTAACAAGATTTACCGCTAATTCATCAACTCTGTCATCATTATTGCCGTATTTGGGGAAATCTCCCTCAACTTCATAATCAACTACAATTCCGTTTTCATCGCGTATTGTTTTAACTTTAGCGTATTTAATGGCTGAAAGTGAATCTGCTACAACGGATAAGCCTGCAATACCCGTTGCAAAATACCTTTTAACGTCTCTGTCCATAAGTGCCATTTGTGCTTTTTCGTAGCAGTATTTATCGTGCATATAATGGATTATGTTTAAAGTATTGACATATAAGCCTGCCAGCCATTCCATCATATCATCGTATTTTTGCATAACTTCATCAAAATCAAGATATTCTGATGTTATAGGCTGATATTTTGGTCCGACCTGTTCTTTTAATCTTTCGTCAACACCGCCGTTTATTGCATATAATAAGCATTTTGCGAGGTTAGCACGAGCCCCGAAAAACTGCATTTCTTTACCTACAACCATTGATGAAACACAGCAGGCAATTGCATAATCATCGCCATGAACTACTCTCATTAAGTCATCATTTTCATATTGGATTGATGATGTGTTTATTGAAATTCTTGCACAATATTCTTTAAACCCCTGCGGAAGTCTTGTTGACCAAAGAACCGTTAAATTGGGTTCAGGTGCGCTTCCAAGATTTTCCAATGTATGCAAATATCTGAAAGAATTTTTTGTTACCAGTGTTCTGCCGTCTGTTCCCATACCTGCAATGGATTCTGTTACCCAGGTGGGGTCGCCCGAAAACAGTTCATTATATTCGGGTGTGCGTGCAAATTTTACAAGCCTTAACTTCATTATAAAGTGGTCAATTAATTCTTGTGCTTGTTCTTCGGTTAATGCTCCAGTCTGTAAATCACGTTCTATATAAATATCTATAAAAGTAGAAGTTCTGCCGATACTCATTGCAGCGCCGTTTTGTTCTTTTACTGCGGATAAATAACCGAAATACAGCCATTGTATAGCTTCTTTTGCATTCTGCGCGGGTTTTGAAATGTCAAATCCGTATATTTCACCGAGAGTTTTCATATCATTTAAGGCTCTGATTTGGTCGGTTATTTCTTCACGGAGCTGAATGCGCTCGGGAGTCATTTCACCCTCTAAGGATTTAAACTGTTCCTGTTTATCTTCAATAAGTCTGTCGATACCATATAAAGCTACACGTCTGTAATCACCTATTATTCTGCCTCTGCCGTATGCGTCGGGAAGCCCTGTTATAATAGCAGAGTGTCTTGCAGCTTTCATTTCGGGGGTGTATGCGTCAAAAACACCTTGATTGTGTGTTTTTCTGTATTTTGTAAATATTTCGGTTACTTTCGGATTAACTTCATAACCGTATGATTGACATGAAGCCTGCGCCATTCTTATTCCGCCAAACGGCTGAAGTGAACGTTTTAACGGTTTATCTGTCTGCAAACCTACTATTTGTTCCAGTTCTTTATCAATGTATCCTGAATTGTGCGAGGTTATTGTTGATACAATTTCCGTATCCATATCAAGAACACCGCCGTTTTTTCTCTCGGCTTCCAATAAATCACAACATTCCTGCCATAATCTTTTTGTAGCTTCGGTTGCAGGTGCAAGGAAATCCGAATTACCTTTATACTCAGTGTAATTATTTTGTATAAAATCCCTTACATCAATTTCACTTTGCCATTTCCCGGGTTTGAATTTTATTTCCTCTGTTTCCGAGTTCATTCCCAAATCTGTTTCCATAATATACACAACTCCCTAATTTAAAATCATATTATAACATAAATTTTTCATTATTCATCAATATAATTTATGTTTTTAATAAACTTTTTTAACTTTTTATCAGCATATTAAAAAGTGTAATATTTGTTTATAAATTTTATATTTATTTTCCATAAAAAATATTGAAAATGTATCTAAATTTATAAAATAATATTGTATTAAATTTTACATAATATGAATATAATGCAGGCATTTTGTTTATTACAAAACGAAAAATACTTCTGGCTAAACGATAATGTTTAATTCCTTTTTCAGAAATGTAAATGGTATTAAATACGGAAAGTTCGGAATTTGACTCTTTTTTTTCAAATAAATTTTTAATTTTTTTTGTATACTCTTTACGTTCTTCTTCTGACGTATTTATTAGTGCTTTATATTTTTCCCTGTTTTCGTAAATTAATGATCCGTTAATAAAATGTACGGCAGGCGATACCGATATATTATCAATATATTTTATATTTCTTTTTAAAAATTTTATTGAATTCTCAATGTTATCTTTAGTTTCGGTTGGATGCCCCAAGATAATATATATATTGTTTGCTATATTTGCTTTATAACAATTTTTTATAACCTTTTCCGCAGTATGAAGTTCTATACCTTTATTAATATATTTTAAAATATTTTCATCAGCTGAATCTAACCCAAAATTTATGTAAAAACAACCCGATTTTCTTATTTTTTTTAATAATTCTAAAGTAAATTCTTTTTCAAGTCTGGCAAATATTGAGTATTTTATATTTAAATTTTTCTTTATTATTAAATCAGCCATCCTGCTTAGAAAATTAGGGTGTAATGCATTATCCCAAAAATAGAAATATTTTGTATTGTATTTTTTTGATAAGTATTCTAATTCGTCAACAAATTTTTCAACGGATTTGCATTGATATTCTTTGGAGTAACAAATACAAAAATTGCATTTATGCCAATAACATGATTGTGAAGACATAACGGGAAGTACAAATTCAGGTGTGAAATAATTTTCTCTTAAATATCCGCTAAACGATTCTACAGGTAAATTATTAATATGTATTTTACTTTGGGAAATATTTACTTTTACACAGTCATCTTTCATATAAATTATATTGGGTATATCTTCTATAGATATTTCTTTATTAAAATATTTAATAAAATCCATTGTAGTTTGAGTATTGTCGCCGATAGAGATGGAATCACAAAAATAATAAAACATTTCTTTTAAGTTAATGATATTTTTATAGAAATAATCGAAATAAGTTCCACCGATATTTATATGAATATTTGATTTTGATTTCAAAATATAACAAAAATGAAGTCCAAAAATAAAAGAAGGAAAATGATTAATTGAAACACTGATTATATCAGGATTTTTTGAAATAATTTTATTACATTCCGTTTCTAAAAAATCCTTGTATATTCCATATTTACTTTGAAAATGGGTAATTAAATCATTAAAATTTACAGAAAAATTTACCTCCTCTACATTACTTCTGTAATTGGCAATATCAGGGGTTATAAAATTAGTTATATTTTTTACTAATATATTGTTTAAGGTTAACAATGTAATGAATATACAATTCAGATTATAATATAATGCAAAATTTGAATATAATTTTTTATTAGTGTAAATCGCTTTATAAAAAGTGCTGATTTTTTTTATATTTTTGTATATTTTAATATATTTTTGATTTGTTTTAACGGAGTCAATTATAATCCGGGAGATTTTATCATTATTAACAATATCTTTGTTATTATTAATAAATTCATAATAAGAAGTTATTTTATCGCTAAAGTTTTGAGAAAAAAGTTCTAAAAAAAATTTTGAATTAATATCTATAAATTCAGTATCTGCATTATTATTTTCTAAAATTCCTAATATCGTTGGTATTCCCGGTAAAGGTGCTAATGGCGGCGATTCAATTGAATTTACAATTATATATTTCATGAATTTATCATATCATGTAAAAAACAAAAAACTATGCTATTATAAAATTAAGTTAAAGGCTTATAATTAATATGCTTGAAAAAAATTGCTTGTTTAATGTTCCAATGCAAATATATGAACTACTAAAAGTATAACGGATTTATGCAGAGTGTGAATCAAGCGGATTGGCGGCAGACGTTAATAGTAAAATATAGTTATAATATATGTCATTTATGGGATAATGTCTTTGACAAAAGAATAATAACTTAAAAAATTTCAAAAAAATAAATTATAAAAGAAGGTAAATGTTTTGAAGAAAGTTATATCAGCAGCAGAAGCAGCTTCATTGATTAAAGACGGCTCTACGGTAATGGTGGGCGGGTTTTTAAGCTGCGGTGCTCCCGATTGTATTATTGATGAACTTGTAAAAACAAAAGTAAAAAATCTTACAATGATTTGTAATGATACATCTTTCCCCGATGCTGACAGAGGTTTATTAATAAAAAACGGACTCGTTAAAAAAGTTATAACCACTCATATAGGTACAAATCATATAACGGGTGAAAAAATGCACTCGGGCGAAGTGGAAGTCGAATTTTACCCGATGGGAACTTTAGTGGAAAAAATCCATGCCAAAGGTTCGGGTTTAGGCGGGGTGCTTACTCCTACAGGTATAGGCACTATTCTTGAAGAGGGTAAGAAAATAGTTGAAATTAAAGGTAAAAAATATATCTTTGAAGAACCTTTAGGTGCTGATTTTGCAATAATCTACGGAACAAAAGTCGACAGATACGGAAATGTTAAATTTGAGGGAACAACAAGAAATTTTAATACCTCAATGGCAACGGCTGCAGATGTTGTTATTGTACAGGCTGATGAGATTGTTGATTGTTTAAATCCGGATGAGGTTGTAATACCGGGGATTTTCATTGATTATGCGGTAAGGCGCGGGAGTTAATTATGACAACGGTAGTTAATCAAAGTTTGACAAAAGACAAAATAAAGGAAATTATCGCCCGCAGAATTGCCAAAGAATTTAAAAACGGTGATATCGTTACCCTCGGAATAGGGCTGCCTACCGAGGCTGCTAATTACATTGATGAAAACAAACATATTATAATTCAATCCGAAAACGGAATATTAGGGCTCGGCCGCGACCAAAAAGGTCCGAATTTTAATAAGAAAATAGTTAATGCGGGCGGAACTTATGTAGAAGTTAATAAGGGCGCTTGTTTTTATGATTCTCAAATGGCTTTTACCATAATGAGGGGAGGTCATATTGACGCAACCGTTTTAGGCGCACTTGAGGTTGATGAAGAAGGCTCTATTGCCAGCTGGCAAATCCCCAATAAATTTGTACCCGGTATCGGCGGGTCTATGGATTTAATTGTAGGTTCAAAAAAAGTTATTGTTGCAATGACACATACCGCAAAAGACTCACCTAAAATCGTTAAAAAGTGTACTCTGCCTTTAACCGCATATCGTGAAGTTGATATGATTATAACGGAACGCGCTGTTTTTCATCTAACTTCCGAGGGATTAATTTTAACGGAAATAAATCCCATGTTTTCAATTGAAGATATAAAATCTTCAACAGGGGCAGATTTTACCGTCAGCAAATATTTAAAGGAAATGTTTTAAACTAAAATCTGTTCCGACAGCTCTTTTCTTATATCTTCAACAAAAATATGTTCAATCGGAGAATTATCGTCTTTTCTTAAATAAACCTCTTTTATGCCTGCCTGAACAATAAATCTTTTGCAAAGGATGCAGATAAAGTTATGTCCGTATATATACATTGTTGCATTTTGACATCTGTCCTGCCCTGCTTGGATTATGGCATTTTGTTCCGCGTGAATACTCCTGCAGGTTTCATACATTGTTCCTGATTGGATATTATTTTCAATCCTATAGCATTTTTTGAGTTCATAACATGAAATAACCTTAGACGGAGTTCCGTTGTACCCCGTTGCTTTAATTTTTCTGTCTTCACCTACAATGACCGCGCCTACGTTAGCCCTCAAACAATTTGAACGGGAAGCGCATGTTTTTGCTATTTCTAAGAAATACTCATTCCATTCTTTGACCATAAAATGCCCTCCGATTTCTATTATATCAGACCTTAAATATTTGTTAAGTATTTATACTTAAAACGGGTTTTACTTTAAAATTAAATTATGGAACTTAATAAGCAAATCAATGAAATTCAAGATAATAATTGGATTAGTTTAACGGGATATCGAACTTTATTTGTTTTAAAACTTTTGCTTGAAAAAGGCAGGGGTATTAAAGAACTTATCAGTATTTTGGAAAAGAATAAATATACGGCAAAATCACTTTCTGAAGATACGGTAAGAGTAACATTAAATACGCTGAAAAAGGCGGGCTGTAAATTATCAAGACCCGCACAATCAAATAATTTTAAATATGAAATTCTCTCGCATCCGTTCGGGCTCAGTATAATGGATAAGGAAGCAGATATTCTTTTTAAAATCCGTCAAAAAATTGCGGAAAACATAAGTTGGAATGAAATTATCCGATTTAATAATTTATATGAGAAAATTTTTGCTTTAACATTTAATGAAAATCAAAAGTTAAATGAACAATATGCAAGACCGCTTATAAATATTGATAAAGATGTATTAAACACATTAATTAATCCTCAGCTTGCAGGGAAAAAACTAAAATTGATATATGCTTCACCACAAAACGGCGAGGAGGAATTAGATGTTATTTATAAAAAATTAAAATATGATAATGAAAAATTGTATTTATGGTGTTATATCTTTAAATACAATGTAAACAATTATTTGAATTTAGAAAAAATAAAATCCATAAAAACGATAAGTATAGCAAATTATACGGATACGGATAATAATTATGACGTAATATATAAAATTTGGGGTGAAGCAGCCGTTACATTCCATAAAAAAGATTATGAATCCGTAATTGAAAAAAACAGCGAATATATAAAAGTCAAAGCCTCAGTCACAAATGATTTTTGGTTTATTCAAAGGATTTTACTCTTTGGCAGTGATGTACAAATTATTTCACCGGATGCATTTAAAGAAAAAATGATTAATAAAATCAAACAAATTAAAGCGGGGTATGCTCAATGGTAAGTTCCGAAACAAAACACGATACAAGCCTGCGTATATTAGAAATTTTAAAATTAATGCTTAGAGATGATATCAGTAAGCATAAAATGATTGATTTCTTAAAGGCTGATGAAAAAGTCGGTTCTGTTTTTACCCAGGAAGCCTTTATTAAGTATTTCAATACAATGGAGGCTGCAGGTTTTAACATTGAAAAAATTAAAAGTGATTATTCTCTTAAAAATACACTTTTTTCAATAACTTTAAATGATGAGGAAATGAATTTCTTTAAACTGATTATAAAAAATTACAAATCTATCTATAATAACGAAGAACAAAAGCTGTTTAAGAATTTAATTATAAGGATTAATAAATATATTGAAAATAAACTTCCTCAAGAGTATTTGGATGAAATTTTTGCGGTTTCCGAAGAAAAAAATAATAATGTCAGAGAAAATATTATTGCCACACTGCGTCAGATGATAATTGAAGAATTCCCGATAATTATAAAATATAATAAAAGCAAGAATATTGAAGCAGAAATTTTAATTAATCCGAATGAGTTAATAGAAAAGAACGAAAATATTTATATATCGGGCTTTTGTCCCGCTATAAACCGCAACAAAAAAATATGTATTGATACAATTATTTCTATAACTCAAATGACAAATAAATTAAGGCAAATGAATAAAACAGAATCAGTATTATTCACTTTATACGGCAGACTCGCACATTCATATAAATTAAAACCTGCGGAAAAATTGGTGGACCATGATGCAAACTCCATAACAATTTCAAATGACAGTGAAGACAGCGATACTTTAATGCTCAGATTATTAAAATACGGTGAAAATTGCAAAATACTAAAACCAAAAAAAATGCAGGAGGATTTTTTAGCTTTAACCGATGAAATATTAAAAAATCTGCAGGAGGCATAATGACAAAAATTGCGCTTATTCCTATAGATAACAGACCTGTTTGCTATAATTTACCTAAAGATATAGTAAATTTATCAAAGGAAAACAAAATTTATCTCCCCGACAAAAATCTGCTTGGCGGAAAAGATAATAAAAGTGATATAAATGCCATTTTAGAATGGCTTGATAAACTTGAAAAAGTTGACTTTATTATAATATCGCTTGATACAACAGCTTATGGCGGACTTGTTGCCTCAAGAAGAAGCTGTGATGATTTTGAGCAAATAAAATCACGAACGGATAAATTATGCTCAATCCTTGAAAGAAAACAAGCGCAGGTTTATGCTTTCTCAAGTATAATGCGTATTTCAAATAATAACTTTAACGATGAAGAAAAAGAATACTGGAATTTATACGGTGAAAAGATTTTTCAATATTCTTATAATCTGCATAAAACGGGGGTTGAGGATAAAAATAATATCCCCGATGAAGTGTTAACGGATTATTTAAACACAAGAAAAAGAAATTTTGAAATTAATAAATATTATATTGAACTTGCCCAAAAGGGGATATTTTCAACGCTGGTATTTTCTAAAGATGATTGTGCTCCCTTGGGGTTAAATGTAAAAGAAGCGGAAGAATTAAAGCAATTAAAAGGTGATAATGAGAATATCTTTATAAAAACAGGCGCCGACGAAATACCTTTAACTTTGATATCAAGAGCATTAAACACACATAAACACATTAAAATAGCCCCTCTGTTTATAAACCCCGAAAGTAAGGATAAAATTTCAAAGTATGAAGATATAAGCGTTTTTGAGTCTGTAAAAGAACAAATAGAACTCGCAGGAGCTATAGTCGGCAGTGAAGAAAATTGTGATTTAATAATGCTTATTAATAATTTTAAGACAGAACAGGGCGAACTTGTTATGAATGTTGATACAGAGCTTTTTCAAGGTGATTTAAAACTTCCCGATAAGCCTTATTTTATAACGGATGTAGTAAATGCAAACGGAAGTGATAATAATTTTGTTAATGCTCTTTTTAAAGAAAATAATTTTAAAGAATTTTACGGCTATAGTGCTTGGAATACAACCGGAAACACTTTTGGGAGTGCAATAAGCACTGCTCTTACGTACTTTGGGGCAAAACATCCTAACGCTAAAGCATTTAAAAATCTTCAATTAATTAGGTTCCTTGATGATTGGGCATATCAGGCAAATGTGCGCTCCGTTATAAGAGATAACAACAATAATTTAAAAAATGACTCCGTTCAAAAAGAAATGCAAAAATTTGAAAAAATAATTTTTGACAAATTTGATGTTAAACATCAAAAAGCATTTTATTCGTTCCCGTGGAAAAGATTTTTTGAAATAGAGGTTAAATTATCGCATATTTATACACATTTGCCGTTTATTGATATATTATTTTGTGAGTGATATAAATGTTAAAGAACACAAAAGGGGAAAAATATGGAAAAGAATAATGAAACATTACATATATTAAGGCACTCGGCATCTCATATAATGGCGCAGGCAGTGCAAAAACTGTTTCCAACTGCAAAACTTGCAATAGGGCCTGCTATTGATAACGGTTTTTATTACGATTTTGACTTAGAAGGTCACTCATTTACCGATGAAGACCTTGTAAATATTGAAAATGAAATGAAAAATATTCTAAAGCAAAATCTTACTTTTGAAAAATATCAAATCCCCGATGTTGAAAAGCAAATAGCTGAATTTAAACAGCAAGGCGAAATATATAAGGCAGAATTACTTGAAGAACATAAAAATGATAATCCCACTTTGTATCTTACAAAAGATAAAGACGGAAATGTTTTGTTTAATGACTTATGTTCCGGACCTCATGTCCCAAATACTACATTCATAAAGGGAAATGCAATAAAATTATTAAAAGTGGCAGGCGCATATTGGAGAGGCAACGAAAAAAATAAAATGCTCCAAAGAATATACGCAACAGCGTTTTGGACAAAAGAAGATTTGGATAAATATTTAAACTTTTTAGAGGAAGCACAAAAACGCGACCACAGAAAACTGGGAAGCGCGCTTGATTTATTCAGTGTACGCGAGGAAATCGGGGGCGGACTTGTTTTATGGCACCCGAATTTAGCAGTTGTTCGCGAGGAAATTGAAAATTATTGGCGAAGCGAACACAGAAAAAGAGGCTACGTTATAGTACACACTCCTCAAATCGCTAAATCAAAACTTTGGGAATTATCGGGGCATATTGACCACTACAGAGAAAATATGTTCTTTATTCAAAAAGAAAATGAAGAAGATGACCAATATATCGTAAAACCTATGAATTGCCCGTTTCATATAATGATATATCAGGCAAACCGCTATTCATACAGGTCATTACCTTTAAGAATGGCAGAACTCGGAACGGTTTACAGAAAAGAAAAATCTGGCGCATTGTCAGGATTAACCCGTGTTCAAGGTTTTACACAGGATGATGCACATATATTCTGCACTCCCGAACAATTGGTTGATGAAATAAACGCAATTATTGATTTTGTTGCAGATACAATGAAAATCTTTAATATGGAATTTGAAGTAGAACTCTCAACCCGCCCCGAAAGCTACGTCGGCGACTTAAAAAATTGGGAATTGGCTGAAGCAGGCTTAAAAGAGGCTATGGATAAGCGCGGTATGAAATATGAAATTAATGAGGGTGACGGCGCATTCTACGGACCTAAAATAGATTTTAAAGTTAAAGACGCTATAGGAAGAACTTGGCAGTGCGCAACCATTCAGCTTGACTTCAATCTGCCCGAGCGTTTTGAAATCAAATATCAGGATAAAGACGGACAATTAAAGACTCCTGTTATGCTTCACAGAGTTATTTTCGGCTCTATGGAGAGATTTCACGGAATATTAATTGAACACTTCGCGGGTGCATTTCCTATGTGGCTTGCTCCTCATCAAGTCTGCGTTGTTCCTATTGCGGAACGCCACAATGACTATGCTAAGCAAATTTATGATAAACTCTTTGCTCAAGGTATCAGAGTAAAACTTGATGACCGCTCTGAAAGTATGGGATATAAAATAAGAGAAGCTCTGCAGGGCGAAAAAATCCCTTATGTACTTGTAGTCGGCGATAAAGAAATTGAAGAAAATAAAGTTGCCGTCAGAATTAGAGGCATAGGTGAAGCAGGCAAACTGAGCCCGGATGAATTTATAGCAAAGGCACTGGATAAAATCCAAACGAAAACACAAGATTTAACATTGTAATATGCTATGTTGACAACGGGTTTTGTGCAGGTTAAACTTTAAAATGTATAGATAGGTATGACGCTTATAAATGCTGAAAATGCTGCGTCTGCCTCAAATGAAAGGAATATGAAATGTTCGCAATTATTGAAACAGGCGGAAAACAATATCAAGTTACCGAAGGTCGTTATGTTGATATTGAACTTTTAGAAAACGATGTTGACTCAAAAGTAGTTTTTGAAAATGTTGTAATGCTCGTTAACGGCAAAAAGTCTAAAGTCGGTCAGCCTTATGTTAAAAATGCAAGCGTTGAAGGAAGCATAGTTAAACATGACCGTGATAAAAAAGTTCTTGTATATAAACAGAGAGCTAAAAAAGGCTACAGAAGAAAACAAGGCCACAGACAAAACTTTACCAGAGTTATGATTAATAAAATCAAAACAACGGCAAAAAAAGCAGCTGCCGAAGCTCAGACAACAGAAGAATAATTTAAGGAGAATATAACAATGGCACATAAGAAAGGTGTCGGGTCAAGTAAAAACGGCCGCGACAGTGAAAGTAAACGATTAGGCGTTAAAAAATTCGGCGGTGAAGCTGTTACTACAGGTAATATTATCGTCCGCCAAAAAGGTACAAAATTTCATCCCGGTAATAATGTAGGTATGGGTAAAGATTATACCTTGTTTGCATTAATTGACGGAGTTGTGAAATTTGAACCTCATAGACGTGACAGAAAACAAGTCAGCGTTTATGCTCAATAAGTAATTTTTTAATAGAAAAAAGAACAACTTTATGTTGTTCTTTTTTGTTTAAGGGTGATTATTAAATGGAATATCAAGGCTGTATTTTTTTACAAGAGGGTATAAATTTTGATTTGAATACCGTTTGTGACTGCTGTATTTCTCACAACGACGGCCGAGGGCTTCCTGTTCTGCTTGAAAACTACCACGGAGAACTTATTAATTGGGACGATTTATTTAATAAAAAAGCTCAAAGAATTGAAAATCAAAAAGTAAAAACAATTTATGAATGTGAAAACTGCTATCATTTGAATGATTATGAATTTAGCGGTGAGCGAAAAATATCGGAATTCCATTTCTCTCATTGCCGTGCTTGTAATGCAAAGTGTATTTATTGCAGTGATGACTACAGCGGTGGAAATGTAAATTATGATGTTTACCCCATTATTAAAGATTTAATGGAAAAAGGATATTATAAAGCCGGCGGTGAAGCTACAATGCAAGGCGGAGAGCCTACTTTAATGCAGCATTTTGATGAGCTTGTTCATTTGTTTAATGAAAACGGTACTATTATCAGAGTGCATACAAGTGCAATTAAATACAGCAAAACACTTGAGGATGCTTTAAGACAAAACAGGGCTTCTGTTGTTATATCAATTGATTCCGGGAGTGCCTCTACATATAAAAAAATTAAAAATGTCGATGCTTTTGATAAAGTTGTCGACTCTATAAAAGAATATGTTAACGCTTCCGTTGATAATCCTAATAACGTAAGAATTAAATATATTATTATCCCCGGAGTTAATGATAACTTGGATGAAATTGACAAATTTTTTGATTTAATGAAAAAGTTGAATGTTGTCGATATTGCGCTTGATATTGAGGTGAGATACGCGCGTGAACATAATAATAAAGATGTTTCAAAACATATCTTCTTGCTTGTTGATTATTTTGAGAAAAAAGCTAAAGAATTAAAAATAAAATTATCAATATACAGTTTTCTGTCTTATGTTATGAAAAACAGAAATATAACTAAAACAAAACTTACTAACTTTAGATTTTTATTTAATATTTATCTAAAATTCAATAATGACAAAGGAAAAAACCTAATTTATAAACGCTGAAAAATTAATACTTGTTAATAATTGTAATTATATTGACAGAGTTTGAGTTAAAATATAAAATGTAAAAATTAAATACACATCGACATATCAGAGAAATAAAATAATTATATATGCTAAATACATTAATAAAAAACAACAATAAATCAGTTAAAGATTTAGACACTCTTTTCGAAAATGTTTACCTGCTTCCTAATTGGGAAAAAATCAACCAATTTGCACTTCAGGAAAAAAAATGGTTTTCAACAAAAACTTATAATGTTGATATATACAGAAAATTCTCAATAAGAAACGGACTTGAAAAATATTCCATAAAAACCAACGATGAAAAAAATTTGGCTTCAATGGACTTAAAAATTTATAAAGATAATGTTTATATCATTGATATAGATTTTACATCATCAGCATTATTTGAAAAATTAGTGCTGAAATTACTTCAAATTTCTGCGGAAAAAGCGTTATATAATACAACCGATAAGGAAGTTAAAATTAATCTTTCCATGCCGTTATTAAAACGCGGAAAAATGAAGCAAATTTTAATTAATTCAGACTTTGAAATGCAGGAAAATCAAAGTAAATACGAAAAAGAAATGTTTGGTGAAACATACTCCTTAAATGTAGAAAATTCAATATTTTGGCAGAAGAAAATTAAACAATCACCGATATTAATTAATAAATAATTCATATATATATATGATTTGATATTTGCTCATAGTCTTTAAAATTGAAATAGGATTATTATATGGCAGAGTTATGAGCGAAAATACTGAAAATAATTCATATAATAAAATAAAACGACTATCCGATGAGGAGCTTGAAAAACTTTGGGCTGTTTATCTGTCTGATAAATCAAACAAAAAATTTCGCGATTTATTGATTATTCAATATATTTATTTAACCAAATATGTTATAAATCGTGTAAGATTAAGCCTGCCTGCCAATACTCCGGTTGAAGATATTACGGGGTTCGGCGTTGAAGGATTAATAGATGCAATAGAAAAATATTCGCCCGATAAAGGCGCTCATTTTGAATCTTATGCGGTTACAAGAATTCGCGGTGCCATAATTGATAAAATTCGCTCTCAAGATTGGCTTCCTAGAAGTACAAGAAAAAAAATTAAAGATATCAAACAAGCAGCGGAAACTCTGAAGCAGGAACTCGGCAGGACTCCTTCAAATGATGAAATTGCCGATTACTTGGGCATAGAAAAAGAAAAAATTGTTTCTATTATGTCTGATGATACATCAATAAGTTCTATTTATGAAAAAAAATATACCGGTGAAGACGGCAGTATTGAGCTTATTGATACTATTGAGGATAATAACCTTGTAAACCCGCTTGAAAAATTAGAGCAGCGTGATTCTAAAAACGAGTTACAAAAAGCACTTTCTCAATTGCCGGAACGTGAACGAATGGTTATGGTGCTTTACTATCACGAAAATATGACTCTTAAAGAAATCGGTGAAAGTATTAATGTTTCTGAATCCAGAGTTTGCCAAATACACGCTCAAGCTATTATGAAACTCAGAAATATTTTAAATGAACTTAGAGGCGAACATTCAGCTAAATAACTTTAATTCAAGTTCATCAAAATCATATTCTTCGGTATTTTTAGGCGGTATGTATTCGCATTCGTTAAATTCTTTAAAGGTTTTGTCTATATCGGCTTTGCCGTTTACGTATTTTAAATTAAACTGTTTTGCGATTGTTTCCACTTTTATATCGTAATTTATCGGTAAAACTTTTACTCCTGCTTTTATGGCAATTAAGCAGGCATGATAGCGCATTGCTATTAATTCATCTAAAGAACATATATCTTTTATTACTTTATCGTTGGAAGTGTTTTTAACTACAGTTGCATTAATATTCGGATTCATTTTATACAGTTCTTCTTGAAATCTTTTACATATTTCAGTATCGAGTTTGTTTTGCAGTGATAAAATTAAAATTTCTTTATCTTTATAATATGTGTTTATATTTTGAGCAAGTTTAATAAGAAATTCGTTATCAACCATACTGCAGTTTCTTAATTGAATACCTGTTTTATTACTTTTTTCACACACCTTAAGGTTTAAGTTCCATACGGGGTCGGCACAAATTTTAGCATTTATTCCGTTCTTTTTAAGTAAATTTAAACTGTTTTCATCCCGCAGGGTAATATAATCGGCTTTTTTTAGCAGTGTCATTGTAATAAATGAAAGAGTCTTATTCTTTATAGGCCCAATGCCTTGAGCAAATATAACAATTTTTTTCCCGAATAAAACTGCCAAAAATAAAATTAACAAATAATAAATCAAACTTTTTGCGCTTGTAGAGTCTTGAAGCAGGCTTCCGCCTCCAGATATTAATGTATCACAAGACATTATTGCTTTTACAACTTTAAAAACAGAAAATGAATTTATGCATTTTACCTTTAAGTTCTCGGCTGTTTTCTCGGGTGAAGCTGAAAATACGGTAATTTCAGTATCACATTTGTAATTTTTAATGTGCTCCGTAAGAATCTTTAATATGGTTTCGTCGCCAAAGTTATCAAATCCGTAATATCCCGATATACATATTTTTTTAGTCATTTTGACCTTTGAATATCTTATATACATCTTCTTTATCGGGTATCGATTTTATAGCTCCGATACCTTTAACTTGTAATCCTGCCGTAATTGCACCTAAATTAGCAGCTTTAAATGCAGACATTCCCGTTGATATTCCGTGTAAAAATCCGCCGTTAAAACAGTCGCCTGCACCTGTATCGTCAACTTTTTCTTCGTTGTAAAATTTTATAAATTCAATTTTTCCGCTGCTTCCTACATAATACCCTTTTTCAACATCTGTTTTTACTATTACCGTTGATATACCTCTGTCCCATAAGTGTTTAATGAGATTGTCAACGGAGGAAGAATCTAATAATATTTGCGAATCATGTTTTATATTGAAAAATAAAATATCGGTATACTCCGCGATTTCTTCAAATGCTTCTTTTGCTTCTTCAATTGTCCATATTTGCTTTTGGTAGTTAGGATCATAAGCTGTAGTTACGTTATTTTCTTTTGCAATTTTAAATGCGTATTTTACCGCTTCTTTTGCCGATATGGATAGAGACTGAGTTATTCCTGTCGTATATATAATTGAAGCGTTTTTTATGTACTCGGGAGATATATCTTCTATTGATAAGTTGGTTGCAGCTGTTTTTTTTCTGTACAGATATAACTGCTTTTCACTGCAATCCTGCCCTAATGCCAGCATATATATCCCGTTTATTCCCTGCTGAGGTTTTACGTGCGAAATATCCAGCCCCGCTTCCTGCCAGCTTTCTAACAGATAATCTTTAAAGCAGTCCATTCCTATTCTTGAAATGTATCCTGCTTTTGAACCCAATTTTAATGCACTTATTGCCGTTGTTAGTGTATCTCCGCCGTAATATTTATTTAGGCTTTGCGCAGTTGTTAAACTGTATGGTGTCGATAATTCGATTAAACTTTCACCTATTGTGATTATATCCGGCTTTTCTTCCATAATCCTTTTATCCTTGGCAATAGAGATATTCCCCTTTGTTTCTTTTACTTTATCAAAAAAATTACGGATAATCAATTTATTAATTGATTACTCTCAATTTTGCAATATGTTTTTCTCTGTTTGTTATTTTTAATTCTTTTATTCTCTTTGTTATTTCTTTGTAATTTTCTATATTTAAGTTACTCTTAATGTATTTTTTATAATACCTTTTTGCTCCCGAAAAATTACCGAGTTTTTCATAGCATATTCCTATTGCAAGATTTGCTCTGTAATAATCGGGTGACATTTTTATAACTTCTTTAAATACTTTTGCACAATTAACATAGTCTTCTATGTGCATATAAAGTGTACCTTTTTGTATGTATGCTCTTAAATATTGCGGGAATACATCATTTATTCGGCTATAGATTTTTAAGGCCATTTCTTCTTCTTCAATCATTTCATGTACTAATGCCAATTGCATTTGTATATCGGGATTGTCGGGTTCTAATCTGATTGATGATATTAAATACTTTATTCCGTTTTCAAAATCGCCGTTTATTATATTGCACATTGCAAGCTCTTTTTGTATTTTTACATCATCAGGCGCTATTTCTTCCGCTTTTTTTAAACTGTTTATTGCCTTTGTATATACGTTTAAATTTTTATATGCAAGTCCGAGCCCTAAATATGATGAAGCATTATTTCTGTTTATAAATATCGATTTTAAATATTTTTCTACTGCTTCTTTATATTTACTGCCGTTTCTTAAGCGTTCCGCCTGTCTGTAATAGTTATAAGCAGATTTTTTTACCTGCTTCGGCTTTCCGCTTTCCATGTTCTTATTTGCATTTATCCCCAATGAAATATACCCCGTTTATTATTCATTTTCAATTTTAAGAAACATTATAATTTCGGGATATAGTCTTTAGATTAAACTTTATTGACCTTTAGTTCAATATTCTTTTAAGTTATTGATTTTCTGTTTTTACTGCCGATAAGAAAGCATTTAATATATTATCAGGCATTCTTCGATACATTTTTCCGCTTTTACTGTTTATTGCAACTATTGTTGTTTTTGCAATTACTCTTAGCGTTTGGCTGGTTTTTTCATATACTTTATGCTCAAAAGTTACGCTTAAGGGTTTTACTTCAGCAATTTGAGTTTTAATTATTATTCTTTCATTCATTTTTGCTGAGGATTTATATCTTATATTCATTTCTACTACGGGAAAAAGTATATTGTTTTTTTCAAGTTCATCCAGTTTTAATCCTAATTTTTCAACAATTTCAACCCTTGCAGCTTCAAACCATTTAGTATATGCCCCATGCCAGACAACTCCGTATGAATCCGTATCTGCGTATAATATACGAATTTCCTGTGTGTATTCCAATTTATTCCTCTTTCTTTATGTAAATAAATCCTGTATTTTTTCTTCTATATCGGCAGGGTCTAATTCTTGTGTATAAGTGTTTATGTCTAAAGCTATTTGATATAACTTTGCAGCTTCAACTTTATCACCTTTTAATGCTATCGAGCGCGCAAGGTTATAATGCGCAAGCGCATAATTAGGATTGTATTTTTTTGCCGCTTCAAATAACTCTATAGCTTTTTGCACTCTGCCTAAATCATCTAAATATATAACTCCTAAGTTATTATAAGCTATATCATAAGTATTATCGTATTTTATTGCTTTTTCATATTCCTTTACGGCTTCTTCCAAGTCGCCTTTTCCCCAGTATAAATAACCCAAATTGCAATGCAATCTCGGATTGTTTGGTGATGATTCCAAAGCCTTTTTGTATATTATTAAAGCATTATCGTATGCACCTTTTTCAAAAAAGACATTTCCTAAGTTCAAATAAACATCTATATCTTCGGGGTTTAAATTATATGCCTGCTGATATGATGAAATTGCAGCGTCAAGATTTTTTATATTTTCTTGGAAAATAAATCCCAGAGTTTGTGCTACAACACTTGTCCATTGCGGATTCGGATTTAAAGTTACCGCGGTTTGATAATGGTCGATTGCTTCATCAAGTTCTTCGTTTAAATATAAATATTGAGCCAGACGGCAGTGAAAATCAGCCGAATGAGGCTGCAGTTCTATCATTTTTTTACAGGTTTCTATTGCATCGTCAAAATCTCTTATTTCTTCATATAACTGGCACAGATAGTAATATGCGCGGATATTCAACGAATCAAGCCAAATTGCCATTTTATATTCACATATTGCATCTTCATAACGCTTTAGTTCGTAATATACTCTGCCTAAGTTTATATATAATTCAACAAATCCCGGTGCTTTATCAAGGGTTTCGCGGTAAATATCAAGCACTTCCTGCGTAAATCCTTTTGAAAATATCATAATTGATGTTTTTAACAACACGGGGATAAATTTTAAATATGATAACTGTTTTAAAACCGATTTCATTGCGTATTTATCAAACGGCAGCGTAATAAATGATGCCAGTAATTTTGTTATTTTTTGATACCATTTTGTTTTATTTGATAATGACAATATACAATATATTAAATAATATGCTCTTGATGATTGAAGCGGGGATATCTTTACTGCATTTTCCGCCTGCTCTCTTGCTTCAATTAAATCACCTTTTTTCATCGAAATTTCAGCAATCATAAAGTGTGCTTCAGCAAGTTTTGAGTCATGCTCCAGCGCTAATTTAAAGTAATTTAGGGCTTTATCAAGTTCTCTTTTATAATAAAAAGCCATTCCGATTTTATAATAAATTTCTGCCGAATTAACATCACTTTCAAGCGCTCTTTGGTATTCCGTTATTGCTTCATCGGCGTATTGCTGAGCCTGGTAAATATCCAAATGCTGTTCCATATATAAGTCGCCCAATTTTACATGCAAATTAGCATTGTTTTCGTCGCTGTTTAATGCGCCGAGGCATACTTCTATTGCTTTTTGGATTTCACCTTTTTTGCGGAATTTTTCTATTTCCTTATTAAATTTTTTATTTTCAAAAGTTGTTTTATTCATATTCCTGTGTTGATTTTACCATATTATTCGGTTTTTTAACATATAAGTCCCGAATCTGTTAAGTATTTTTTCGGGGCAAGTACGCTTATTACTGCAGGTTTCGCGTAATATTTTTTTGCCGTTTGTATTATTTCTTCTTTTGTTACTTTTTTTATCTTCTCTGTTAATTCTTCTTCAAAGCTGCTTCCAAGTCCCAGAAACTCATAATATCCGTTTAATACGGCTTCAGACATATTTGTTTCCTGATAAAACTGTCTTTTCCCTATTGCATTATTCTTTGCGTTTTCAAGTTCTTCATCGCTTACATATTCTGTCATTATTTTTGTTATTTCTTTATCAAACCCCGATATTGAAGTTTTAATATTTTTAGGCTCTGTTCCTATATACACAAAGAAATGTCCGCCTAATGCGCAGGGTTCATATACGCTTCTTACCGTATAGGCAAGTCCCTGTTTTTCTCTTAATTCCAAAAACAGTCTTGAAGACAATCCCGACGAGCCTAATATTGTATTTAATAATATTATTACAGGATATTCGTTACTATATATTGACGGGAACAACCACCCTTGAAATATTTGAGCTTGATTTGCGTCTTCTTTTTCAACTGTTGATACCGTTTTATTTTCTATAGGTGCTATCTTTTTTCTTTCATCTTTTGAATGTACGCTTTTTACATTCTTTAAATGCTTATCAAGAAGCTCTTTTACGACAGTTTCTTCTACATCACCTATAACGCAGATATTTTTAAAGGAATTAGTTTTTATTTCATTATATGCGTTTATTATATCTTCTTTTGTTATTTTGTTTATGTCATTTAGAATTTCCTCTCTGCCCGTGCCGTAGGAATGATTTTTAAATATATTTCTGTAATAGTTATCTTGGGCAGTAATTTTAGCCGAATCCAAATCAGACAAAAATTCACCTTTTATTTTTTCTGCTTCTTTTTTATATTCTTCAAAAGTTGAATTTTCAATAATATCATCAAAAATTTCAAGAGCCTTTTCAATATCTTCATTTAAGCATTGCAATTTGACTCTTATATAATCCGCTTTTTTTTCAATACATAAATCTATGGCATTTTCATCAAGATAATTTGCTATCTGCTCTGCCGTTATTGTTTTTGTGCCTTGATACATAAGCTGAGATATTATGTAATAAATACCGGATTTTGTTTCATCTTTATTTATTCCCATATACATTGCAAGCGCAATGCGGGGAGTGTTTTTATTCCGTTTTATAAGTGCTTCTATTCCGTTTTTTAGTGTGTATTTTTCCATGATTAACCTTTTATTTCTTATATTCTTCGGGCATTAATACCGCAATTACCGCGTGATTTATATCCATATATTCTTTTGCGGTCTTTTTTATGTCTTCCGCGGTTATTTCGTCAATTACTTTTATATATTCTTCAACGTATTCAAGTTTATTGCATACGGTCATATAAAATCCTATATTCTCTCCTATATCGGAAACGGATTCTGAATTTTCCGCAAATCCTGCTTTTAATTTCTTTTTAGCTTTTTTTAACTCTGTTTCACTTATCCCCGTATTATACAGCTTTTGAATTTGGGCTTTAATTTGTTCAATTGCATCTTCTTTTTTTTCGGGTTTAAAATTGGCATCGATAAATATATTACCGCCGTCTCTGAAATGATAATAATCACTTGAAACTACATTAAATATCGGATTTTGGGGTTTTTCAATTAATTCCTGATAAAGTCTTGAACTTTGCCCTTGCCCTAATAACAGGCATATCATTTCAAGAATGGTTGATGTTTTAATGTCACAGGCTATCGGACCTAAGTATCCGAACATTAAAAATCCCGTGTTTATCTTTGAATATTCCTCAATCGTTTTTGTTTCATTTACCGGTTTATCAATATCATAAACTTTTTGTGGCGCATTAGCACGCCCTTTAAAATCAAATTCACTGCATATTAACGGTAAAACTTCACTCGGCTCTGTTTCTCCCGCTATTATTGTTGTTATATTGTTTGGTGTGTAGTGTGTTTTATAATATTCAAGCACTGTTTCTCTTGATATTTGTGATATTATTTGTTCATTTCCTATTACATCGCGCTTATAGGGGTGTGATGTATATAAATTTTTATTTAACAGATTGTATACTTGAGTCCAGGGCTGGTCTTTGCGCATACGGATTTCTTCTATTACAACATGTCTTTCCCGCTTTGTTGTTATATGCGGGTCATTTATATCAAACGGAGCCCCGATTTCGTTATCCGGTATAATCGGATCCAGCATCATATCTGCGTGTAAATTTAATGTGTCTTTGAAATTCTTATCACTGCTTCCTTTTGGTATTGTTACATAGTAAAATGTGTAATCTTTCCAAGTCGCAGCGTTTACTATTGCACCTCGGCTTTCAAGCGTTCTGTCAAATTCTCCCGCCTTATGCGTGCTTGTTCCTTTAAACATTAAATGTTCCAGAAAATGCGATATCCCGTTATTTTCATCATTTTCATTAATAGAGCCTGTTCTAACCCAGCTGCTGATATTTATTAATCCGCCTTTTTTATATGCAAATACTATTTTATGTCCGTTTTCACGTTCATATATTTCAACGGGTCTTTCCAAATACGGATAATTGATTAAATGTTTTTTTATATTTTCCATTTCTACCTCTGGCATTTTTATATAATTGTATCAGATTTTCTGTTATTTACATAATTTAATGGCAAGTTTTTTTTTTAGAGTTTTTTATTTTATTGCAATTTACATGAAGTAAAGGATTTTTTAATGAACATATCACCCGTATCTTTTGGTTCTTTAATGTGTTTTACACTTCCTGACGGTAAGCCTAAAGCCCCTGTTCCCGTTTTCTTAAAAATGGCATTTAAAAATAATTCATCATTAAAAAAATATAATTTGGATAAAGATATAACTAAGTTTGACAAAGAAACAATAGACGGAACGGTTCATAATGCTTCTTCTGATTTTTGCTTAAGACTTGATGATATGTATAAAGGTCAGCTCCCTAAAGGCTGCAGGCGTGTTATATTAACGCAGGCTGATTTTTATGTTGCTCCGGATAAAACCGAAAAAAGATTTTTCCTGACTGCCGCTACTGCTGCCGATGAAGAAAAAATCCT
>CANQZO010000003.1 GCA_947628355.1 Candidatus Gastranaerophilales bacterium
ATATATTTTAAAAAAATCGGGGGATAAAACTTATCCCCCTTAAAAATTAAAATAATCTTTTTAATAACCCTTGGAAACCTTGTCCGTGGCGAGCTTCATCTTTTGCCATTTCGTGAACAGTATCGTGGATTGCGTCATAGCCTAATTCTTTTGCTCTTTTTGCAATTTCCATTTTAGCGGCACAAGCGCCTGCTTCAGCTTCTGCTCTCATCTCCAGATTTTTCTTTGTAGATGGTGTTACTACTTCGCCAAGAAGTTCCGCAAATTTTGCGGCATGTTCTGCTTCTTCAAATGCGTATCTTTTATATGCTTCAGCTACTTCAGGATATCCTTCTCTTTCAGCTTGTCTGCTCATTGCAAGGTACATTCCTACTTCCGTGCATTCGCCAATAAAGTGGTCTTTTAATCCTTGAAGCACTTGTGCATCCACGTCTTTACCTACTCCGATTACATGTTCTGTTGCCCATGTTAAGCCTTTTGCGTCATCTACTCTTTTAAATTTATCAGCACTTACTCCGCACATAGGGCATTTTTCAGGTGCCGTTTCCGCTTCTACGGTATATCCGCATACGCTGCATACAAATTTTGCCATACTCTACCTCTTTCTATATTCCTATTGTCAACGCAATTTATTATACTATAAAATCAATTTTTATTAATAAATTTTCCTACAACTACTCTTTCTATTGAGTTCATATCTTTTACAACACTTTGAACCGCCATGCCTGCGGATTTTATTAACTCTGTTACTCTTTCAGCCTGCCCAAGACCTATTTCAAAGACGACATAACCGCCATTTAAGATATGTTCTCTTACATTTTTTAATATCTTTTCATAAAATTCCATGCCAAATTCATCTTGAGTATAAAGTGCCTGCGGATTTTCCCAGTCCCTTACTTCTTTTTGAAGATACGGTTTATCTTTTAACGGTATATAAGGCGGATTTGAAACTATAATATCAAATTTTGAGTCTATATTTTGATATATATCGGATTTTATAAATTCTATTTTATTATTTACGTTGTGTATAAGCGCATTTTTCTTGCTGATTTCCAAAGCCTCAGAGCATACATCAACAGATTTTATTTCTAAACCGGAATTTTCAAGAGCAAGAGTTATTCCTATACATCCTGTTCCGCTCCCTATATCTAAAATTTTTTTTATACCGTTTTCTTCTTCGCAGATTTTTAATACCTCTTTTACCACTAATTCCGTTTCGGGACGCGGTATTAAAGTATATTCATTCACAAAAAATTTTCTGCCGTAAAAATAAGCCTGCCCTATTATTTGCTGTATCGGTTTTGATGTGTTTATACGTTCATTTATTACTTTTTCAAGTTTAATTATCTGCCAATCCGTTAAACTTTTTCCAAGCATATATTCTTTGTACGTATAATTGAACAATACATCAAGAGCATAATCAACTTCACTTCTTGCTTCTTCAAAAGTAAAGTTATTTTTTAGATATTCCTCAATAAAATTTTTTCTGTACATTATCTGAATAAATCTTTAAAACTGAATTTATTTTTTTTGTTTATAACATTTTTATAAAACATTTCTTTTAATATAGGATTTGTATGTAAAAAACTGTTTTCCCGCACCTGTGACTTTGATTGATTTTCACAATCGCTCTTAGTTATATTCAGTTTTATTAATTTTTCATCATCCATAACTATATTAAAACAATAAATTATAAAAAATTTCCAATTAATTTAGCTCGGAAGCGCAAAACGGACATTTTTTAGCTTTTTTGTTTATTGTTGAACAGCAATAAGGACATTCTTTTGTTGTTTCTTCAACAGCTTCGCAGGCTTCTTCTTTCTTTTCCATTTTTAGTTTGTTAATAAATTTAACAAGTAAAAATACTGCAAAAGCCACTATTAAAAATGATATAAGTGTATTAATAAATAATCCGTAATTAATTGTAACAACTCCCGCAGCCTGTGCTTCTTCCAAAGAAGAATAATGCTGTTCTGCGTGGGTTACAGGTATATACAAATTAGAAAAATCTACGTTGCCCAAAACATAACCTATCGGAGGCATAATTATATCTTTTACAAGTGAGTTTACTATCGGAGAAAATGCTCCGCCGATTATTATACCCACTGCCATATCTATTACGTTGCCTTTTACCGCAAAATCTTTAAACTCTTTTAATATCTCTTTTATCATACCGTTCTCCTAACCTTTTATTATTGTTCTTGCCGTTTCGCTAACCGACATTTTATTTACATCGTAATATTTGCATAAATTAGAAAGTATTTTTTCTGTCGTATTCCACTGTTCATCGTTATCTCTAACTTTTTTTACATCTTCTCCGGTTATATATATATTTACCCTGTCACCTTGCTGAGCCGCACTTGCTAATACGCCAGAAGAACGAGCGTTAATATAGTTTCGGGTTACATCTTTTATCATTATTTTCCCGCTGTTTGCATACGGCTGTATGACTCTGTTTACTTTTTTTATTTTCTTTTCTTTACCCGATACCGCTATTACTTTTCCAAAAGATATTGCAGAAATTTTCATCTATTATCCTTTTTGTTTTCACTTCCATAATATCACATAAAAATAAAAAAATTTGCTATTATATTAAGTTATATTTTTCATATATTAGCCAATCGGCTTATAGCATCCGTTATCCGATTGTATTATTTTTAAATCGGAGTTTAAAAAAATGCCTCGCAATATCATTTCTAATATACTTAAATATTTATTCGGTAATAAAAAAGATTTTGAGTACAGCAATAATCAAATTATAGCCGCTATAACGCATGATTTAAAAAATCCCGTTATTGCTAATATCAGAGCCATTGAATTATTATTAAACGGCGTTTTCGGAGATTTTGACGATAATCAAAAATCAATTTTAAACGACTTATTAAACTCCAATCATAATATTTTAAATATGCTTATTAACTTACTTTGGCTTTATAAATTTGATAATACCAAAATCGCAGCTAATTTAACGTTTTTTTGTTTGAATGAAACTCTTGACGAAATTTTTAATGATAACAAACTTATACTTAATTCACGTTTTCAATCATTTAAAAGATATTTGACCGAAGAAAATGCTTATATTTACGCAGATAAAATGCACATAAAAAGAGTCATATCCAACATTCTTATGAATGCTGTTATTCACGGCAAAGAACATTCTGAAGTTTATATTGAACTTTATAAAAAAGCTGATAAATTAATTTTTCTCGTTAAAAATCAAGGTACATACATGCCAAAAGAAGAATTAAGCTCCATATTTCAAAAAGACAAAGTTTTTAATCAAACATCTGATTGCCTATCCACAGGGCTTGGACTTTATTTATCAAATTCAATTTTAAAACTAAACGGCGGCGAATTTATTTACAATTCGACTCCCGACGGACTTAATACATTCGGATTTTCGATACCGTCAAGCGCAAAAAGTATACATACGAAAAAATCCGATACCACATTAACGGCAGGCTAAACAACATCTGGACATATCTTTATTACAATTATATACTTTTATTGTAGTTTTAAAAAAGAGGATGAAGATGTTTGAAGAGTTAAAAGATAGCGGGTGTTGTTCTTTTCCTTTTTCGGTAGCTGAAATAGACTGGGACGGAAATGTATACGGATGCTGTGCGGCATATTTTATCGGCTACACTTTCGGCAACATATTCGAACAGCCTTTTGACGAAATATGGAACGGAAAAAAAGCTCAAGAATTCAGACGTCAATTCATAGACAGAAACTTTAATCATTGCAATTTTGCAATTTGTCCTAAAGAATTTCATAAAAATATTACTCCGTCTTTAACTGCTCCATACCCGACAAGAGTCCAATTAAATTACGATTCCGTCTGCAATGCCAGATGTATTTATTGCCGCGATCACCATTTTAAAAATGACGTTTCCAAATTTGAAGAGCATTTTGAAGATATTATCGTTCCGATTTTAAAAAATGCTAAATTAGTTAATGTAACTGCTTCAGGTGAAATTTTTGCAAGCAATTATGCTAAAAATCTTACTCAAAGAATTTCGAAAATCTATCCCGATTTAAAATTTTATATATACACTAACGGCATTGAATGTAACGAAAAAAGGCTCAAAGAATACGGTATTTGGGACAGAGTCGAATATTTTGTTGTTTCTCTGCCTGCTATGACAAAAGAAACATACGACAAAATAGTTCTTGACGGAAACTTTGATAAAGTTATCAATAATATTAAATTTCTTGGTGAATTAAGAAAAAACAATAAAATTTCTAACCTAATTATAAACTTTGTTGTTACTTCTTTAAATTACAAAGAAATGCCGCTTATGGTTGATTTTGCTAAGGAAAATCACGCGAATGTAAGTTTTGTAACTTTAAATAAACTTGAATACAATAAACATATATATGATTCTATTGCAATTGCAGAAGATTTTCATCCGGAGCATAAAGAATATATTGAATTTATTAAAAATCCCATATTCAAACAGCCTCATATCAATAAAACTACCGTTTTTGACGTTGTTAATAACGCAGAGCAAAAAGTATGAAAGACATTTGCAAAATCCCTTTTTTATCTGTTCAAATATCTAATGACGGTGATGTTTTTACCTGCTGTCCCGCTTATGTCAACTTTAAAAAAATCGGCAATATTTTTGAAGACTACTTAGAAGATATTTGGTTTTCAGCCTCTGCAAAAGAACTGAGAAAACGCATTTTAAATAACGATTATTCTTTATGTAATAAAGAATTATGCCGTTCTAAATTACCCGATTATATTTCTGGTAAAATCAATGAACATA
The DNA here is from genome assembly GCA_947628355.1 of Candidatus Gastranaerophilales bacterium. Classification (GTDB taxonomy): domain Bacteria; phylum Cyanobacteriota; class Vampirovibrionia; order Gastranaerophilales; family Gastranaerophilaceae; genus Avigastranaerophilus. The sequence continues at coordinate 4,776 of CANQZO010000003.1, forward strand.
ATTATTTTACACAAACTCCGCCCCTGCCCAAGTTTATTACTCTTGCTTATGATAAAGAATGCAATCTTCAATGTATTACCTGCAGAGATGAAGTTTATAAAAATTCAAAAGAAACAAACGAAATATATAATAAAAAAATAAATGAAATACTTGTTCCGTTAATGAAAAACGCGGAATTGATTGCTTTATCGGGAGCAGGTGAAGCATTTTTCAGTGCTCACAGCCGAATGCTTATTAAAAAACTTTCTAAAACCTATCCGAAATTAAAATTTGATATTAATACCAATGGTCTTTTATTTAATGAAAATAATATTAAAGCACTCGGACTTAATGACAGAATTAATGAAATTTATGTTTCGCTTCCTGCAATCAATGAAGATGTTTACAAAAAAATCATACGGGGAGGAGTAAATTTTAATGTTGTTTTAAACAACATTAAATATATGTCACAACTGCAAAAGAATAAAAAAATTGCCAGATGTAATATAAATATGGTTATATCAGAGCTTAATTATAAAGAAATTCCCGATATGATTAATTTTGCAAAAGAGTTAGATATTTTTCTAACAATATCACAATTTTATGATTGGGGTACAAAATTCGGGCAGGAATATAAAAAAACAGCCGTATGGGAAATAAATCATCCTAAACACAAAGATTTTATTAATGTTTTAAAACAAACCAATGAATATGATAAATGCTTAATGCAGCCATTGTTTCGCGAGCTGAGAGAAAAATAAATCAGACGGCAGCTCGTTCTCGTCTGTTCTTACAAATAAAACGGACATACGGCTCTCACACCTCCGCATCGCTTCGGATACAGGCTCAGCTGCACTTAGTTTCGCATACAAGTTCACAAGGCTCGTGTCTCGCCTGTTCATTTTGTAACAAGTTTCGCATTCGCTCAACTGTTCGCTTTGTATCGCGACTGCCGCTCGTTCTTGCCTGTTGTAATTTAACATACAGAACAAGATGTAATTAACTATGAGATGGAGATGTTTCTTCATCTTTTTCATAATTATTGTAATTTCTAAAATTTTTATTATTTGTTGGGTTGATGTCATTTAAATAACTATATGCCCATTCTAACCACTCGTTATCACTTGAATCATTATTGTCTTTTATATGGTCTAAAAATTTTTTTACAATACAAAGTTCTTTCCATTTTTTGCTATCTTCTAGTAATTTTTGTCTTTTATAGTTTTCAAATTTTATATATTCTTGCCGTATATTTTCTTGTTCTTCAAGAAAACTATTATAGGTCTGTATTTGATGTTGCTTACTCTTTCTAATTTTATCTTGTCGTTCTTTCTCTAACCTTTCAACTTTTAATTTATCAATTTTCTTTATAATATATAAAATTGCCTTTGAGATAGCTTGTTCTATTGTTATATCTTCTTTTTCTCTATAGTCCCTAGGATCCCAAGAATATTTGCCATAAACAACAATTTTCAGATATGGAGTTTCTTCTGTTACATATACTAACTCATTGTCTGATTTTCTCCAGGTCCATCCCCAATCAGATGGCTGTATTTTTCGTTTGTACATTTTACTATATTTTGTTACTGTAACAGTAATATAATCTTCATTCAAATTTACTTTTGCCGTTCTTCTATTATCCTCATTGGACTCACTTATTACATATCCTCTTTTTTCTAATTCAAAAAGGACTAAACTCAATACTTTTCTGGCTCGAATATCTATTTTAATATATTTATTTAATTTATCAACATCATTCCAAGATTTTACAAGTGGATGATATTTTTGAGATTTTTTGTCAAATATTATTGTATTTAATATATCTTTTTCCTGTTTTAATTTTTTAGAAAGTTCTATATTTTTAGGTTCAGGAGTTTTGGAATTAACTATTACTTCATCATCTGAACACCAGTCAAGTTCCTTTAATGCAGGAATTTTAATTTTTTGCCCGGCTTTTAAGCACATCCAATAACCACGTGGAGGAATAGGTATTTCATATTTGGTACATAATTTACCCATTCCTCTATCAGAGAAACCAAAATCTTTTGCAATATGCATCATGGGTTTCTTCCAAGCAAGTTTATATAATTGCTTTCTGGTTAAAGTTTTTTGTTCCATAGCTACAATGTTAAATTTTCAAGTTTCTTTTTAAGTTTATTCCATTTTTTGCACTTTGATTCTAATAAAGTGTAAAATTGTTTATTGTGTGAAAAATACAAACTGTGACACAATTCATGATAAATAACATAATCAATGCAGTCTTTATTTGTTTTTATAGTCTCAATATTCATAGTTATTGTATTGCTATTTTTGTTATAACTACCCCATCGTTTTGTTAATTTGCGAATTTTTAAAAATGGCTTATCTATTTTATAGGCAATAAATTGTTTAAAGCATTTATCTAACTCTTTTTCATACGTATATAGTGCTTTATCTTTATACCATTTATTTATTAATTTTGCCGGAGTTTTTAAATTGTATTCAACTATAAGATATCCTTTTTTTAATTTGACAGCATCAATATTGGATTTAATTACTTTTAATCTATACTGTTTCCCTAAATATCTAAAACATTCACCGCTAACATACTTCTTTTCATCAGGCTTTTTGTAATTATCAACGAAGTAACGTTTTTGTTTTGTAATCCATTTTGCCTTATTTTTGACTTTTTTTATAATATCTTGTTTGTTTTTATTTTGCGGAGCTTTAACTTTAATCTTAGTAGTAGGCAAAACTTCTATAGATAAAGTTTTTCTATCTTCTTGCAATAATTCAAACTCAATTATTTCTTTTCCATATTCAATTTTTTCAGTTGTAGCAATCATTTTGCATACCTTCTCTTAGCAATTTTCATTGATTCATCAATTATAAAATCTATATCATCAAATGTAATGTCAATCTTATTTGTGTCTTTAAACTCAAATAAAATATCTTCAATATCATTGATAATTTTATTTTGTAAATCAGTATTTTTTATCCAATCAACATACTGATTATCCAAAATAATCTTATCTATTTTGAGTGCAAGTTCTGCAGCAGAATCTTTCGAAGCATCATATTTTTTGATTTTTTCGAAAACAACACCATAAAAAGCTTTTGCAACTTCGTTATTCAAAATAGAAATCGGAATATCATCACCAGTTCTTGTTCTAGCCATTGTTAATATTTCAGTCACTCTGCCTAAATATGCATTATCATTTTTAAGCCTTTCTGCTTCGTCCATTATTTGTTTTGAATATTTAGCAATAGCTTCCTTTAAAAGTTCAGATAACTTTTTATAAAAAATCGGGTCATCGTCCCATTTTTCGGATATCGTACGAGAAATTCTATAAGCTATTGTATCTGCTTTTGAACGAGTACTTTGCTTCTTTTCTACTTCTGCTTTAAATTTTTCTGTATCAAAAATATCGACAGGCTCTGTTACTTGTATTATTTCATCCGAAGTAACGTAAGTATCTATCAATTTTTGAATTTTTGCTTCATATTCTTTTCTATCAATAGATTCTGCGTAGCGAGATTTCAAAGAAACTCGTAAGTTTAAGAAAAATTTTAAGTCATTTTTATATGTGTTAATTTTCTTTTCAGGGGTTTCCTCCAAAAACTTGAAATTACCCAAAGCAAGTTGTAAGACTTTTGAATATTGACTTAATTTATCATAGAACTTATCTCTGTCATCTTCATATTTTAAATGCTGTTCATATGCTTCAATATCGTATTTGTTTATACCGTTAAATATTTCCCACAAATCAGAATGCAGTTGCGGTAATTTTTTAATTTCTTCTTGGGCAGATACAAGTGCACCTTGAATATCTTCTTCATCAAAATCGCCGATGTTGCTGTAAGTTAAAAGTGCTTCATCTAACTCAGTTAAAAGTCCATAATAGTCTATTATTTCACCATAATCTTTTCCTTCTTCAAGACGATTTACTCTTGCAATAGCCTGCAAAAGCCCATGTTCTTTTAATGAACGAGCAATATATAGAACTGAATTTTTAGGAGCATCAAAACCTGTTAACAATTTATCAACTACAATTAATATCTTAGGCTCCGGAGCATTTTTAAACTGATTAATAATTTGAGCATTATATTCTGATTCATTTCCAAATCTGTCCATCATTCGCTTCCAAAATTGATTTACTTCACTTGAAGTTTCTTCATAAATATCTTCGTTCCCTTCTCTTGTATCAGGTGCTGAAATAACAACTTCTGAAGTTATCATACCAAGTTCGTCTAAATATTTTTTGTATTTTAGAGCAATTGCTTTTGATGGTGCGGTTAATTGTCCTTTGAAACCTGTTCCTTTATACTTGTGCTCAAAATGCTGACTTATATCAAGTGCAACATTCGCAATTTTTTGTTCAGCCTCATTTAAAATTCTTCTTGTACTGAATTTTTTCTTTAAATCGGCTTTTTGTTTGTCTGTCAAATCTCTTGATATAATATCAAAATATTTATCAATACTGTTTTGTGTAACATTTTGAACTGCCAATCTGCTTTCATAATACAAAGGCAATACGGCTTTATCTTCTACTGCTTGATTAATTGTATAAGGAGTACCGATTATCCCGCCAAATTTAACGGCAGTGCTTTTTTCTTTCTTCATCAATGGAGTGCCTGTAAAACCTATATAACAAGCATTAGGAAAAACTTTCTGCATAAGGGCATTTGCACTTCCATATTGACTGCGGTGGCTTTCATCAACAAGAACAAACACGTTCTTTGAATTATCAATAACTTTTTTCTTGCGTAATGCTGCTTGGAATTTATTAATAACAGTAGTAATTATTGTTTCTTTGTTACCTGCGATGATATTTCCTAAATCTTCTCCGCTTGTAGCTTTTTTTACAACTTTACCGCAGGATTTAAATGTGTCTGAAATTTGTTTATCCAAGTCAATTCTATCAGTTACGATAATAACTTTAGGGTTAACAATTTCGGGTTCCAATGATATTGCTTTTGCAAGCATAACCATAGTGAGAGATTTTCCGCTACCTTGTGTATGCCAAATTACACCTCCTTGTCTATGGTCATCTCTTATAATTTTTATTCTTTCTAACGTATCTTGAACAGCAAAATACTGCTGATAACGAGCGATTTTCTTAATACCGGCATCAAATACTATATATTTGTATATAAGTTCTAATAATCGTTTTGGAGAACATAAAGAATACAATAATTTATCTTGCTCTGTTACAAGCCGACCTTCGGATTCGATATTATCAAAATATTTTCTTACATATTTGAATCTGTCTGCAAAAAGTTTATCTTTTTTTTCATTTGATAATGGCTTATTAACTAATGTTTGCAAGTCAGATTTTTTTAGTTTTTGTTCTTTCCAAGTAGCCCAAAATTTTCTTGGAGTACTTGTTGTTGCATATTGAACTTTATTGGATGTTAATGCTATCAATATTTGAGAATATTTGTATAAATGTGGAATTCCGTCTTCTTGCTGATTTCTTAAATGTTGTGATTTTGCTTCTTCTAACGGTTCTTTTATATCAGGTCTTTTACATTCAATGATACATAATGGAATACCATTTACAAAAAGAACAATATCCGGACGATATTTTTTGTCGCTTGAAGTTCTGTTTACTTCAAATTCTTCTGCAACGTGGAATACATTATTTTCAATATTATTCCAATCGATATAGTTTATTGTAAAACTTTTTCTGTCGTTTCCGATTGATTCTTCAAAGCTCTTGCCAAGAGTTAATAAATCATAGATTTTTGAATTTGTAGTAACTAAACCATCAAACATAGGAACATTGTTTATAGCATCAATTGCACCGCGAATGCTTGCAGGAGAGAATGGATAAACTTTCCCTTTAAAGTTTATCTCATTTATTTTCATAAGCTGCTGCTCTAAAATGTCTTCTAAAATTACATTACTTAATTTATCCTGACGTTCTTTTAAAACTTCTTGTGAAGTCAAATAAGTATAACCCAAATTCTGCAACAACTGAAGTGCCGGTATTTGTGATATATGATCTTCTATAAATGATGGTGTTTGCATGTTTATACCTCTGGTAATAATTTTTTAATTTCATTTTCTGCAGAAATTGGCATATTATCGTTTTCGTATTTTTTTACGTTATAAACAATATTTTTGGCACATTTAACTTTATCTTTTACCCACTGAGCAGAATCAGATGTTGCCTCAAAATACAATATATATTTAAACAAAAAATCTTTTACACTATTTAATCCATTAAATGGGCATTGAGATATATGTTGTTCTAACGAATAAGAATTAAATGGATAATCATTACAAGAATTCCAATATTTAACAAGTCTTATCATTGGTTTAAGTTTATAATTATAATTTTTATTTTTTTCAAGTAATTCTTCGCAAATTTTATTTGGATCTGTTGGTATCCAATCAATAATATTACTCTTATCTGCTGATATATAATATGAATGATAATCCAAATATCCTTTATCAATAGCTGGTACTATATCAAATTTTATATGATTTAGTTCTAATACAACCGTTGGACAAGATTGATATTTCTTTGAATTAGGATAATATTTATCTGCAAATTGTTTTAATTTATTCAAATAAGTTTGAGGTTTTAATGTATTATCTTTAAAGACAATCATATAATCGATATCTGAATTTTCATCCATCTTACGTGGTAATATAGTTTCTCTTTTTGATGAACCAAATTGAAAAGATTCTTGAATTTCATCTCCAAAATAACATTTTAAGTTTGATTTTAAATTTAAAATAGATGTTCTAATAGAAGTTAATTCCTCCTCTTTTAATACAGCTTTTGTTGCTAAATTATCCAAATAGTTTAAAACACTCATTATTTCTTCTCCTTATCGACTTCAAAATCTGCTTCACCATTTTTTATGCCTTTTTGTGCTGTTTTATATCCGGATTGGGATGGTTGAGGATTTACTGTATTATAATCATCAAGGACATCTCCGTATCTTTTAATTTCTTTCATTGCTTTTTCATTATCTAAAATTAAAAGCTCAATATTTTTAAAACGTCTAACTTGATTTTTTAATGCTAAATATTTATCAGCTGCCAATTTATGAGTTTTAGTACAATCTGTCGGATGTATACAAGCTTGAACTGCAGCTAATATTGCGGTAAAAATAGCCGGAATTGTTTTGTATTCCTCTGGTACAAAAACAGTAATTGCCGCAATTACTGCAATAGGAATATTTAAACATAAATTACATATATTCCATTCTTTACTGGTGTTATAATGACTTTTTGAAGAATATTCACAACATTCTTCTATTCTATCAGCCTCTTTTATTATTTCCTTTTGTAATATTTCATCCATTAACATTTCTCCTTTATACTTTTACCCTAATCTGACCAGTGAGAAGTTTTTGCATTAAGCCTTTTTTCTGTTCTTTTAACTTCTCTAATTTAAAATTTAATATTTGAATTTCTTCATCGTAACAATTTAAAATCTTTCCTATTCTTTTTTGCTCTTCTATTGGCGGATAAGGAATCTTAACACTGCTCAAATCAGAATAGGATATTTGCTTCCCATCCCTTATTCCGATAACTGATATAGATAGATATTTTTCAATAAACTTGTAAGATTTAAAAAAGTGCCGATAAAAATCCTTGTCTATTTCAATAATATTTTTTAGTACTGTATAAGCAGGGCTTAAAATACCTCTATATTTTGAATACTCAAGTCCTCCTTGAAAAGAACGTAAACTTATTACAAAGTCACCAACTTCAATTAATTTATATCCTTCAAGACTTCCTTCCGGAGACATTACTTTTCCATTCAACATATCTCGGGGAATTACACCATTTTCTTGTGTTGCAGATAACAATCTTTCTTTCGGACAATTTTTTTTGCAAAAATCTTCAAATATTTTATCAAATCGCAACATTTGCCAAGAACTTTTTTCAAAAAATAGTCTCTGTATTGCTCCTTTTTTTGAAATTTCTTTTTGTTCAATGAGTTTTTCTAAAATTTCAATTCCGTCATCCCAAGCCGACAATATCTCCGCAATATTGTCCTGTTCTCGAATTGGAGGTAATGGAACTAAATATTTTTTATAATCATAACTTGTAAAACTTGCTTGATTAACAGCAGGTTTTGCAATTGCTTGAATAAAATATTTATATCTATCAGTAAATGTATGTTCTAAAAAGATTTTGGAATTAATTTTTTTATTTAGCTTTATTCGCATTAAATTTGTTGTAAAAATAGTATCTCTATTTAGCTTGTTTTCAAATATGGCACACTTACCAATTTGTGCTATACTATTTATAAAATTTAACAAGATATCTCCATTGTCTAAATAATAGTTTTCTGTTTTTGCACCTTGATTATCCTGTTTGTACCAATATTTAATTTCATTCCAGTTAATCATACCACTTTCTACATTATTTGAACGTAACACAGGCAATCCAATATCATAATCAGATAATTTACGAGATAATCCACTTTGAGTATTTGAAAACAAGTCTCCAATATTAATAACATCCCAATCTTCAGGAATCCAGCCAAGTTTTGTTTTCTTATAACCTTTTTTATTTTCAGTTTTTTGAATTACTTTTGTCATTTATTATCCTTTATTATTTTCCTGTTGTTGATAACCATACAAAGCAGAACTTGCAATAGCTAAATTATATTCTTTAATCGTTGAATCAGCTTGTATTTGGTTATTAAGCCATACAGGATAGTATGGTTGTTGTATTGCATCCCAGGTGATTTTTTCTTTATATCCAACATCTACGACAATTGATTCAATTAGTTTTGTGAGCATCATATGACTTTTAGAAATATCAAAATTTGGTTGGTTATATGCTTCATACAAGTCTTTATATGCAGCTTTGACTTTTGGACTATCTGCAAATATTATATCTATTGTATTTAGAGCATTAACATATTCTATACTATTGGCAAGAACTCTTCTGGCCATTAATGTTTTAAGAATTTCTATTTTTTCTTTTCTTTTTTCATAATTTATTTGTATTCTGTGCGATATAAATAATGCTATTATCGGAGATAATATGATTGCAATTATATTTATTAATGTCACTATATTTATTACTGTCATTATATCTTCTCCTTATCCTTTTTATTTATTCGTTTAATTTCTTCAATTTCTTTTGCAAACTCAATATCAGAGTCTATGATTTCTTGATGTCTGCGTTTTTCATCATATTTATGATATTCAGCTTTTGCTTTCTTTTCTGCCAACTCTTTGGAAATTTTACCTTTGTGAGTTAATATTTCCATTTCGTTGAGGCTCAAAAGTCCATCAAGTTTTGTAGCCCAATCAACCATTGTCATTGGAATTCTGCGTTCTGCTTGCAATTCTGCATAATCAAGATACATAACAGTCAATCGGTCAAGCTTTTCCATCTCATCTTTTTTGAGATAATTCTTAGCAATAACTACATCCGGAGCAAGTAACTTTTTGCCATTCCAAGTCGTTAAGCCCATATTGATTTCATCTGCATTTGCTCTTGAATGTATAATTTCTGCAGCTGTTTGACCTGTAACAGCCCAAAGCATCTTGTTCTGAACCATTGCAAAGAAATCACGTGTAACATCCGCTGTTTTATCATAATCAACACTCGTTGCATAAATATCTTTAATCTTTGCATAGAAGCGTTTTTCACTCGCACGAATTTCACGAATTTCTTTTAGTAGCTCTTCAAAATAATCTTTGCCTTCCGGATTTTTCAAATATTCTGTATTGATAGTAAATCCTTTAATCAAATATTCTTTTATTCTTTGAGTTGCCCATTGTCTGAATTGAGTACCTCTTAATGATTTTACTCTGTAGCCAACAGAGATAATCATATCCAAACTGTAAAAAGATATTTCGCGTGAAACCTCGCGCCCGCCCTCATTTTGAACTATCCGGAAATTCCGGATAGTTGAAAAGTCCTGCGGAAGCTCATTTTCTGAGAACACATTAAGGATATGTTCGTTAATAGTTCTTATGTCTTTTTGAAAAAGCTCAGCCATTAATTTCTGAGAAAGCCAAACAGTTTCATCAATTAATCTAACTTGTATCTGCTTTTTACCATCAGGAGTTGTATAAATTAAGAACTCACCAAGTGAATCTTCAGAATTAATTAGGTTATTCTTATTTTCTTCCGGTAAATTTTTTTCGTCATCTTTATCCATTTATCCCAAGCTCCTTTAAGTATCCTTTCATTTTTGATTGAACGTCAGCCAACTGTTTTTCAAGGTTTTCAATTTCCTTTTGTGTAGCCTGAATATCAATTTCTGCTTCTTCCTCAAAGGTATCAACATAACGAGGAATATTCAGGTTATATTCGTTTTCTTTAATTTCATCCAAAGTTGCAAGATAAGAGTATTTTTCAATTGTTTCACGTTTTTTATATGTTTGAACAATTTTTTCAATATCCGAATCACGCAATATATTATGATTTTTACCTGATTCATATTCTCGTGAGGCATCTATAAACAAGATGTCATTATTTTTTCGGTTCTTCTTAAACACCAGGATTGCAGCCGGAATTCCTGTTCCATAAAATAGATTTTGCGGCAAACCAATTACAGCATCTAAGAAATTATCATTTTCAATAAACTCTTTTCTGATTTTACCTTCTGCACCTTCTCTAAACAGAACCCCGTGAGGCACAACAACCCCGACTTTACCGCCATCAGCAACTGCGGTTTCAATCATATGTGAAATAAATGCATAATCCCCTCTATTTTTAGGCGGAACACCTCTCCAATAGCGGTTGAATCTGTCAGAAGTAGCATTTTCTGCACCCCATTTATCCAGAGAGAATGGAGGATTTGCAACAACTACATCAAATTTCATCGTTGTGTCACCTTCAATAAGTTTAGGATTATTCAAGGTGTCGCCCCATTCAATTCGTGCATTATCTTTGCTGTGCAAAAACATATTCATCTTACATAATGCCCAAGTGCTGCCGTTGCTTTCTTGCCCGTATAAAGAATAATTATCTGAACCAACTTCATTTGCAGCCTTTATTAAAAGTGAACCGGAACCGCAGGCAGGATCACAAATCCTGTCGCATTCTTTAGGTTCGACTAATTTTGAAAGCAAAACAGATACTTGTGATGGTGTATAAAACTCTCCGCCTTTTTTACCGGCACCGGCAGCAAATCTTGCAATCAAGTACTCGTAAACATTGCCAATTATGTCAGATTTACCAACTTTTGAAGGTCTTAAATCTAATCTTGGGTCAGAAAAGTCTTCTATTAGATTTTTTAAGCGAGCATTTCTTTCTTTTGTTTCACCTAATTGCATGTCTGAGTTAAAATCAATATTGCGGAACACGCCTTCAAGTTTGGCTTTGTTATCTTCTTCAATTTTTTCTAATGCTTGATTTATTAACTGTCCGATTTGGTTATCGTTTCTATGTTTGAACAAATAATCATAAGTACAGGTTTCGTCTAATTTGAATCTTTCTCTTTCAAGACGCCTTTTTATCCTTTCTGTATCAGTGCCGAATTCTTTCTTTAGTTCTTCATACTTATCTTTCCAAACATCACTAATGTATTTGATAAATAAAAATACCAAAATATAATTTTTGTATTCAGAAGGATCTACAACGCCTCTAAAAGTGTCACATGCCTTCCATACAATGTTGTTAATTTCATCTTGGTTGATTACTGCCATATTTTATCTCCTAATATTTTTGTAATTCTTTTTCGATAATTGCACGATATAATAAATTTTTATTATCTGCAATCTTTATAAATAGTTCTTTTTCCTGCTTCGCGCATTCTTCTATATTTGAAATGATCTTTTGGGTTTTTAGAGGTATTAAGGGAATCTCCAATGTTTCTAGTGTTGTTTTGCTCACATTTGCAATTGTAACCCCCGTTGCTTGACCTGCACCTTTTGAAAAATGATTTTTGGCTATTGCACTATTTAACCAAGAGCAAACATATTCCGGTAAAAAATTTTTATCTGTAACCCTTATAATGTGACATGAAGCTGTAACAGTTGTATTTGGAGGAATAGTGTCAATTAGCACAGCAGTATTATTAAGCCCTTTTGCTTTAAATAAAATATCTCCCGGCATGATAATTTCTTCTGATTTAATATCGTTTAACTGTATTTTTTTTATATCTTTTTCTGAAATACGCACTATACCAGCAGTAGAAATAGCATCCATATTAAGCAAGTTTATATTTCCGTCAGTATTATAGGGTATCTTGCACCTAAAAACATGCCCTGTTATAATGATAGATATATTTTTAAAGTATTTGATCATGCTTTACTCCTAAAAATTATAGTCGTAAATTGTTATACTCATAATATATCATGATGAATTGATGTTTGTCAAGATTATTTTCGTAGTAAGTTATTATACTCATAATTTTATTTAATTACTATTTCCTTTGAATTCTTGCCCTGAAAGGATTTTGACACATGCTCTTCTGTTAAATTTTATAAAGTTTTCTTGATTGTTTGGAGGTTTTGAGTGATAGATACGACACGTTAAAGGAAGCAGTATAGAAAAGGTCTGATTAAATATTACTCTAAAAGAATTTAAGCAATTAAGTAAGTGGTATGAAAATATTTGCAATATAGCCGTTGTTATTAATTACTTTGTATCGAATAAACCGGAATTTGAAGAGTGTTATAACCTTCGCCAGTGGTTAAACATTTGTGAAATAATGCAGATGTACTGAATGCATTCTTCATTGACAATGAAAAAAGGTTGAAATTTAAAAGCTGTTTAAAAGGTATTTAAATACCGTTTAAATCGTGTTCAAAAAATTATGTCCAAATGATACGATTTATGCCGCATATACTTGATATTTAGCGATGCAAGAGCAATGAATTGTGTAGCTTGAAAGGAGCATATTATGATTGAAAAAGATTACAAGCTATATGGAACGAAGATTCTGAATCTTAAAACACAATAAATTGGCTTATTAATTTGTTTATGGGGAAACAAATTTGCTGATAAAACAGTAGATTGTCTTGGATTTCATCCACGCTCGCAGAATTTCGCTTTTATGCCTTACGGTATAGTCAGCTCAATCTGCTCGCTATCTGGTCGTTGCCGTACAGAAATCCTCTTTGCAGCTTGTATTGATAAAACCGGCAAACAATACAATATTGAACTTGATAATATCAGATGGTTTGAAGATGATTAAAAAACAAAATATAATAATTATTTATCAAAGAGTTTTTTAATAACTGTCAGTAAATATTTTTTGTTATCTTCATAAATATCTTTTTCATTGGAATCCAGAATTATTGGAACAAAATGTATAACTGTTCCGTCAAAAAACTCAAAAGATTTTATATTTTTAAAATTTTTATTCTTCGGATATAAAAGTGCTACTTTTACGTTCTCTTTTTTTATACCACAGTTATTTTGTATTAATTTTGCATAGGTATAGATTTGATATAAATCGGCTTGAGTTATATTCGTTTGATTGTAATATTCATTGTATTGATTTTGTTCTTCGTTGGAAATATTTTCTTCTTCTTGTGCTTTTTTCATATTATCCGAAAAGTTGATTATCTTATATTTCGCATCAAAAATTACACATTTTTTGCAATCTTTGTATTTTTGTTCATCTCTCAGCACAAAATCCATTTTCGTTGCAAACATTTTTTTTTCGGGTATTAAATAGTTAATTTTTTCTTTAATGCCGCGGAATTGTCTGCTATAATAAAACTTCTTATCTAAATCCTGATAATTTTTAAGCAACTTTTCAACATAATTTTCAAACAAATCGTGCAAAGAAAACAAAATTGCAGGAAATTTCTTTTTGCATTTTCTCGGCCAAAAATATTTATCGTTTAAAAACACTTCCGCATAATTCAGTGGTTCATCATACTGCTTATAGAGCCGATTTTCTTGTATTTTTGCAAAATCTTTTATAATATTTCTGCTTTCATCTATTTCGCCAAATTCTTTGATATATCTGCGAAGTCGTTTTTTATTTTCTTCCTTTTCTGATTTTTTTAAAATATGTAGACATGCGGTTTTTAAAATTCGGTTTTCAGGAATATTTTCCGTAAACTCATCGTATTCCACATAAAATTTTTCTTTTGAAACAATATTACGCTTTATGTGTTCGGAAAATTTGATTTTACCTTTGAGATAGGGTAAATTATCATCCTCTGAGGAATAGAACTTTTTAACCCCTTTTTTGAAAAGTTCATCCATCATATCGCAAAATTTTGAAATAATAAGTTCTTTGAATAAATTACTTGTTCCTAATGTAGTTGAAGAATCATTCGCAACTTTATAATCCTTAAAATTATTTGTTGAGTTTAAAAGATTATAAAGTATTTTTTCTCCGGAATTTTCGTCTTCTTTATCAATTTTGGGAAGAATATAAAATTCAACATCGTCAATATGAAAATATGCGGTATATTTTGAACATTTGATTACTTCTCGGCCATCTTTACGCTCAATCTTTAAACCCTCAAGATAATCACTGTCGCATAGTTTTTTAATTTTCTCAAAGTGCTTTTTTGAACATTTTTTATTGCAGACGGAATCTTGGTTGTTACATTCTAAGCAATCTTTACAGTATTTTTCCCCGCAGCATTCTATAATATCGTTTTCATAAGTTACAACTTGATGAGGCATTTTTATTCCTCATTATTTAAAGATTCATATATAGCAGGTTCTTCATTTAAATTTTTAAGTATTTCTAACCAATTAGAACGAACGTCTTTTAGAAGTTCTTTGTTATTACTGCAACAAAGCACTTTAGCAATTTTGTCTTCCTCATCATAAAAATATTCCTCCAATAAAGGATAAATTTTATTCAAAAAGCACGCTTTAATTTACTTTCCCATCCTTCTAGTGTGCCTTTATCAACATTAATAAAGAATGCGTGTCCGATTTTATAATTCTTGTCTAAACCGCCTATTTTTTCGTCAACAATGTTATTATTTAAATTTGTCAACACATATTGCAAGTTAATAGGGCCTACAATTTTGTTTTCCAATAATTTTTCATTCGGAGGCATTTCTTCAAAATCAAAACGGCGTCTTAATGCTGTGTCAAGGAGTGCAATAGAGCGGTCAGCCGTATTCATTGTCCCTATAATATAGAGATTGTTAGGAACAGAGAATGGCTCTTGAGAGTACGGAAGTGTAACCGTTAGAGCATTATCTTCGCCTGTTCTTTTGTCTTCTTCGATGAGAGTGATAAGTTCTCCAAAAATTTTTGAAATATTCCCACGATTAATTTCGTCAATGATTAGTATGTATGGCTTTGTTTCAATTTGTTCTAATGCATGTAAAACTGCAAGCAATAATGGTTGCACGCCGTTCTCACCTTTGCCTTGTCCCAGTTTATTTGCAACATTAAATAAGTCTGTTGAATTCTCAATAGGTTTAATTTTGTGTTTTTTATAATATTCTTCAATTTTATATTTTGGTAACGAAGGTGGACTTTGAGTATTAGTTTGATATTGAAGACTTTCTCCATTATTTATATAATGTATAACTTGTTCGCTTCTTAATCCTTTAATTTTGTCACCCTCTTTATATATACATTTAAATATATTCCATAATTCATTAAAAGGTATTTCCTTTTTTGCGGCTTTATTTGCTCTATTGCAAATTTCTTTAAATATCCCGTCTTTTCTTGTGTATTTGAGGTCTTTGTCGTTTTCAAGATTTGGTTTTATCCCTTCAACAAATTCTTCATAGGAATATGATTGGTGGAATATAACAAATTCAATTTGTCTTGCTTGTTTATATTTATCAAATCTTTTTTTTAGATCAGAGTATTGTTCATCTGAAACAGCTTTATATTCGGTGTTATCAATAATGCTCATCGCTTTAAGAACGGTATTATACGTTTTCCCTGTTCCCAGAGGGCCATATAAGATTTGATTTAAAGGAAAATTCATTTTGTCAATCTCCTTATCGGGAAAATCTTCATTATTTCCTGTTTTTTGTTCTAATAAAAATTTTCTATAGTGATTTAGAGGGGTTTTTAACCAGTTTTGTTGTGTTTGTCCCGTTCTGTTTACTATATCAAAATTTGGATCACTTTTTAACAATTTATAGAAATTATTAAAATCCTCAATAGTTTGATATGCGTAAATATTGGGTTTTAACTGTTTTACTTTGAAATTTGTTGATAAATCAATAATTTCTTGAACTTTATCATTTACCCCTTCCGTATAAGAAACAAGGGTATTTGGGTTATAAGGTGCGTCTTTTTTTGTTTTTATTAACCACTGTTTAAAATTTTCTTTTTGCAATAAATAATCCATTAAACAACCCCCCCTTTTTTTTATTTCTATTGTAGCATAAAATTGCTTAATGTACTTTACGGTTATAAAACGTGGTTTGAATCAATTTGCCGTTTTATCCATTCCATAATATAGAAACAAGATATTCTTGTTCGGCTTTGATTAATTCTCTGTGTTGAGGGAATTTGTGCCATTTCTCTATGCAACCGCGACAGCAGGTTGCGGTTGCGTGCTGAGCGATAAAAACAGGATGACATTTCATTGGAGTTTGTTTGCCGTCATTAATAGGTTCAGCCGGAGCAACTCTATTACGAATAAAATCACAGGCATGAGGATAAATAGTATCAAGTCCTTTGTCCTTGGTATATTCAAGCTCTTTTGCTCGTAGTTTAAATCTGCTCCTGAATTTTGATTTTGATAATCTATCTAAAATATCCATTATTATTTATACCCAATTTAAAAGCGTTTCGAGTATCGTCTTCCTATATATCTTGGTCTTAATTGATATTGTACAAGTCTTTGAGTTCGCATATTTTTTAGTTTCCTGTACAAATTTGGAATTTCGAGAATTAAATTATTTAAATAATTTAAAATTGCATTATTTTGTACATTATATATAAATGTACCACGCGTTATTGCTTTGTTATCAACAATAACAGGTAATACGCAAAATCAAAACTGCCTAATATCATTTTGTGGTATATTTTCTTCAATTCCTAAAAGTCAAACAGTATTGGAACATTTGAATTGCGCCACATTTTCGGTATTGTGCTTTGTGGATTATGACACAAAAATAGAGCAGGTTCCGTAGCTTTGCCTATAAGTTCAAAAGTACCATTTTGAAATTTTGAATAATCATTTTTTAATCTAGTACCGTCAACAACCCATAACATATTTTTATAAAAATTTTCTCTAGAAATTTTTTCTTCAGGTTTTATGGATGAATGTTGAAATTCTATGACCAGATTATCATCTGTACATATATCCGCAATATGCTTTTCTTTAGTTGTATCATCAGTAAATATTTTTTCTTGCCATTCCACCGCAAAATGATTTTTCCAATTTCGGTGCCAAATAGTCTCATTTCCCCACAAAACATCACAATTCTGCTTTGTTTTATGTGCCCAATGATTAATTTTATATTTTCCACATTTTGCTATAACAGTGCTACCACATACAGGACAAATACCAACTTGCCCCTTTGCCGCTTCAACTTTTTCGTTATTTAATAATGCATATTTCATTATTAGTTCCTTATAATATCTACATTATTATAATAACCAACGTTTATGTCAAATACGGACATAGTGTTTATTGTATCCCTAAAATATTTCTTTCAACTATTTTTATAATTTCATCGGGTAAATATTTGTCCTTTTTTGGTTTTTGTTTTGCTTCTGACATATATTGCTTTATCTGTGGTAAATTTTTCAAGATATTTATCAGCGAATACATTTCTGCTTGCGGAGTTTGTTTGTTATTATCAATATCTTTTGCGATTTTATCCATTATTTTTTGTACGAAATTTAATAACTCAAGATTAAAAAATTCCTGTTCTCGACCTTTTTCAAATCTCTTTTTATCCCAACTGTATTCATTTTTCCAATAAAATAAAGTCCTGCGTGAAAGGTCAAGTTTTGCACAAATCACTTCAAGAGGTTGTTTTTCGTAAACATACAAATGCTCTGCTTGTTTCAATTTATCTAATTTTGTCATTTTATACCTCAAAAATTATTCTGTCTACTGTAAAATTTGTTTTGTCGGATAATCTCCGCACCTAAAAATTACAGGTTCTATCGATTATTCCGAGATTTTGGCAATATTTAATCATTTGATTTAAAAGTGTCAATGTGTTTTTTAGTACTTTGGGAGGTAAATTTCTGTTTTTGCAAAAATAATAAAATTTTTGAATATCATCGCAGGTTATATCATTTAAATTTTTATTTTTAAAAAATGGGGAAATATGAAGTTTTAAAATTCCTCGATATCTTCTGTAACTATTATATTTACAATTATTTTTTACATAATTTTCTAAAAAATATTCAATGGCTGTATCAATTGTAATAACCTGATAATTTGTGGTTTGTTTAGTACAAATGATAAATTCTTGCTTTGGTTTTTCTTCCTAATATTTGTATAAACCCTGTTTAAAAGCTATTTTACTTTTGTTCACAAGGTGTTCAAGTTCTGTTTTACAATCACACTCTGCAATCATTTCGATTTCATCAAGTGTAAATTCTTTTAAATGTCGCGTCAATTTTTCTATGTTCATATTATCTGCTCCGTAATTTCTTTTGTAATTTCCACTAAATTATTGTCTTTAGCAAATATTTCCATTTGATTTATCAACTGAACTATTTGCCTGAACCTATTGTATTTTGTGTGAATATACTCAATTGCATCCGGAGTAAATGAGATTTCTGACAATTGGTTTATAATTTGGCTTAAATCATTTACCCCAAATGTTTCAAACTTTAGAATTTCTGAAAATCTGTCATATAAATGTTTGTATCGTTCAAGTTTTCTGTGTGCCAAACCCATTCCGATAAATATTATCGAACAACCGGTTTCATCGTGAATATCTCTAAGGGTTTCAATAGTTTTATAGTTGTTCATCAAATAATCAATTTCATCAATAAAAATCACCTGCTGATTTTGTTTCAGCTTTTTAACCACGATATTAAAATTATCAGAAGTCAAAAATCTTGGTATTTCATCGAGTTCCTTAACTATTTCTTCCAAGAGCCATCTGCCTGTTATAAGGTTTGATGCTCTTAAATAAATTCCGTCATACTTGCACGCAAGCCATATTGCTGTTTGCGATTTACCAAGTCCGGGGTCTCCATATACAAGTCCCATTTTCGGAATATTCTTCGGTTTGTTTATCAGATTTTCAACAAGTCCGATAAAGTTTCTGACATTCTGAGTCTTTACAAAAATTTTATTCATACAGTAACTTATACTCCTTTGAATTTTTAAACTCTGCTATCCAAGAATTATTCGGGTCATGTTTTATCAGGTACTCATATTTTTCCGAATTATTTTTAAACAGCGTTTGAACCCTTTTTGAATCCGTTTTGAATGGCATTTGAATTTCATCAGGTTCAATCTCTGTTTCAAGCAATTTTATATCTCCCGTTTTTAGATATTTTTTAACCGATTCAACTGTTTTCGTCTTTAATTGGCGCTGACGTACAATTTTTTGTTTGTAATCTTCAAAATCTTTTACATCTCCGAGTAATTTTGCCATCGGATGAGTTTCTGTTACACGTTCTGCCGTGCATAAATATTCACCTTTGAGTGTGTAAACTTTAATGCTCGTCAGATTAAATAAGCTATATTTGATTAAAACTTTACTTTTGAAACCGTATAATTTTTCATCAAAATAGTCGCAGTTTAAAAACCTAATACCATTTCTCTGAATTGTTTTAACCTCTGTTGCAAGCATTAAATCGTCAAGAGTATTAATATCAATATTTTGTCTTATTCGTTCTGATAAAACTTCTGAAATTGTGTTATGTGGAGCATTCGGACAGGGTTGAGAATTTTTAAAACCTAACCACATATCAATCATTTTTATTGTTTCTTCAATTGTCGGAATATATTCACTATGTAGATTTTTATGTAACTTTTCGTTTCGCATCATATACGCAGGTTTATTTTGAATACTGCTTCCTATATAACTTGGTAAAAGTTTTTCAAATCCATCCTGAAATTCTTTGAAAAATCGCTCAATTACTTTTGCTCTTGCATTATATGGGCGAGCAAAAACCGTTTCTATTCCGAGTTTTGAGTACAATCCCTGAAAACCTAATTCAGTAAATCCTTTGTCATTGGTAAAATATTTTGCTCTAAAAGCTCTGCCGTTATCCTGATATACAACTTTCGGTATCATATCAAGATTAATAATTGCATTTCTAAGAGCAGAAGCAATACACTGCGTATTTTCTTCAAGCATTATTTCATAACCAACAAGTGCTGTGGATTTCCAATCCAAAAATCCGACAAGTGTCGCTCGACAGGGTTTGCCAGTAAAAGGATTTATTACTTGAAACGCAAGTTTATGCCCGTCTGCGACTAAAATATCTCCGACTTCAAGTAAACTTGCATCACGGTTCAACTTTGTCGGATAATGCTTTTTCGCCATCACGCGAAAGAATCCATTTATCGTAATTATTGTTCTTAAACCATTTGGCATAACGACGGAATGTAATATCAACCGGAATAAAATTCTGTCCTTGCTCTTTTAATTTGTATTTTGTCAAAGCAATTGCTTTACCAATTGATAATCTATTTGGGTGCAAGAGCGATCCCATAAATATTTTTATTTCTTCGTCATTTAGAACGGTTCTGTATTCCTTAACAGTTGAATATTTATAGTGAGGCAAGAGTTTCGTATAATCTTCCGTTCCGTTTAGCATCGCAAGCCAGCGGTGCAAACTTCCGCGAGAGATTTTGCCTAAAATCTCAAACAAGTGTGAAATTGAAGTGTTATGCAGTTGCACAAAATCATAATCAGCTTGAAGTTTATTTTGAGATTTTTTCCTAAACTTAAGCCATTGATGAACAATGTCTAATCTTGCGAGTGCGATTTGTTTACATTTTTCTGGAGTAAAATCTGCCATGTGTATGCTCCTTTGCATACACATTAATCGCTCATGTTTGAAGAAACATCAAGTCCCAAATCTCAATCTCAAAGACATTTCGACACATATCAAAATGCAAGATAAATTATTTTTGCACTATTTTGCATTATTTTGCACTCGCTAAAATTCAAATACCAAGCAGAATAGATACTGAAGCAAGTTCAATGTGACAAGTTTTTTGTGCAAATTAGTGCAAAAATTGGGACAAAAGTGCAAGAATAGTCCGATAAATCTCAACACTATAAACTCACCTTAAACTCCCAATGTTTCAGCATCATAGCCAACAAAAACACATCCAAACTGTCCTGAAAGGTTATAGCGATTGTCGCTCGTTCTCGCCTGTCCTTACATAATAAAATGGACTTACCAAAAGGTAAGTCCATTTTATTAGCGAGAGACGAGGCTCGAACTCGCGACATCTTCCTTGGCAAGGAAGCATTCTACCACTGAATTACTCTCGCACTTTGTATGTGTTTAATTATACATGCACAATTTTTTATTTCAAGTATTTTGTTACTATAAGCTCTAATGCCGACTAACGTTTTATCTTCCCGTTAAAATATCAAAGAAACTTCTGTATCTTACCGTTGTTACACTTCCGTCAGATTCTCTTACCACTTGCTCCTGTTTTGCTTTTGAATAAGAATCCGAAAAATAATTTGCTATTGCACTAAACCAGCCTGCCTGATATCCATACCAAGCAACTGCCGCCAAAATTAAAATACCTATTATTTGTCTCATAAATTTATCCTCTTTTTTTATTAAGATAAATTATTTTTCACTTTTAGTCAAATTTTCTTGTTTTATTAAAAACGGTTTTACAAAATTAAATGTTCCGTATATTGATGCAAGAGTTCCCGCTATTAATAATCCTGTTTTCACTTTCGCATTTTTTATCATCGCTGCTATTGCATTTATTGCCGTTCCTGTCGTAAAACACAAATACCCTTTAAATATAGCTCTTGGAGCTGTCACCATATCATTTACATCGCGTTCATTTATTACTTTTTTACTAAATATATCTAAAATATCGGGTTTGTATTCAGTTTTTTTTGCGACCTCGCTCTTGTGACACTCACAATTACAGTTTAAACTGCAGCATGGACTTTCTTTTTTTACTAAACTCTCATAATTAGTTAAAATATTCATTGTTTTCTCTTTCTCATCCATATAAAATATAAACATAAATTATTTTGTTACTTAGGTGAAAATTTGAATATTATAAATGAAGAATTAAATAAATTAAATAATACATTATCCGAAGCACTTTCCGCCGATAAAAATAAAATCAGCACGGATATTTCGGAATTTATTTTTACCCACGCCAAAAGACTGCGACCTAAACTGATTTTTTTATATGCTAAAGCCCTAAATATAGATATTAATGATGATATTATTAATCTTGCGTGCGCTTCGGAGCTTATTCATACTTCAACTCTAATCCATGATGATATTATTGATAATTCCGATAAAAGGCGCGGATTAATTACTCTTAATCGTAAATTAGGAAATAATTTAAGCGTTTTAGCGGGTGATTTCATCTTATCGCTTGCTATGCAATATTTAACAAAATGCAATTCTTTAGAAGTTATTAATACATTTGCAAAAGCATTAAAAATTATGTGTGAAAGCGAAATAAATCAACATTTTGAGCATAATATTGTTCCTGATTTTAATGAATATATCTCAAAATCCGAGAACAAAACCGCAAAACTCTTTGAAGCCTCACTTGTTTCTCTATGCAAACTGAAAAACCTTGAATATGAAAATCAAACCTTTAATTTCGCAAAAAATTTCGGGATTGCATTTCAGATAAAAGATGATTATATAAATATATATTCCGAAAACAAGGATAAACCTAAATACTCGGACATTTTTAACGGAATTTATACGGCACCGGTTTTATTTTTAAATGAGAAAACCGAAGTTACTTCACTGTCTGCTGATGAGATTATTGAACAAACCAACAACGACGAAATTAAAAATAAAACCATAGATTTAATAAAAAATTATGCAAAAAAGGCTATTGCCTCATTGGAATTTATAAAGGATAATCAATATAAACAAGAGTTAATAAAAATAACGGAAAATTTATACAAGGCGGTTTAAATGAACAAAGGTTTTATAAAAGAGACGATTGACACTGTTGTATTTGTAATAATAGCACTTATAATAATCAGATTTTTTATTTGTGAAGTACGCTGGATACCGTCAGCTTCAATGAAACCGACGCTTATAGAGGGCGACAGAGTCTTTATAGAAAGATTTTCAAGATTTTACACCTCACCAAACCGCGGTGATATAATGGTATTTTATCCGCCAGAAACACAGTTAAAAGCAAATCCTTTTGCCGTACTTGCACGCCTTACGGGATTATTTTGCAAGGATACCGCTTTCATAAAAAGAGTTATAGCGCTTCCCGGGGAAAAATTTGAAGTAAGACACAATCAAGACGGTTCAACCGATATATTAATAAACGATGAACCTTTAAATGAACCTTATATTATGGATAAATACGAATATCCGATTTGTGATGAAAGAATGTTTTGCGGTCCTATGACGCTCGGCGAAGATGAATATTTTATGATGGGTGATAACAGAGGTCATTCTTCAGATTCAAGATATTGGGGTGTTTTAAAGAAAAACAGATTTATAGGCAGAGCCAAGGTTCTTTTCTGGCCGTTTACAAGAATTAAATACTTTGAAAAAAAGGAATATTAATAATTTTCTTTTAAAAATTGAAGCAAAAGTTCAAGTGCCTTTTGTGCAAACTCGTATTTCATAAGCCGTCTTGGCAGTTTCGGCGGTGCTTTATAGCTGATTGCAATTTTTTTATTTTTATTTGCGACTCCGATACAAACAAGTCCGACGGGTTTATTTTCCGTTGCACCGGTAGGGCCTGCAATTCCTGTTGTAGAAACAGCAAATCACAATTATATATTTCTATTAATCCGCTCGCCATTTCAAGCGCAATTTCTTCACTGACAACTCCGTATTTTTCAATAGTTTTAGGGTTTACTCCAAGCAAATTTACCTTAGCTTCATTTGCATAAGTAACGAAATTTTGATTAATATAAGCACTTGACCCCGAAATATCAGTTAAAAGCGAGCTTAAAAGTCCGCCCGTACAAGACTCCGCACAAGATACCGAAAGATTTTTATCCGTAAGTATCCGCCCGATTTGCTTTTCTTTTGATTGATTAAATATATTAACTAAAGTTTTTAAAATCATATTAATATACCGGCATATCAATCGGCTTTAATGTTTGAACCTGTATTGTTTCACCTTGATTTAAACTGAAATCTTTACCTTTTTTAAATACATCCGCAACAGCGTCGCCAACGAAATAAACACCAGCAACAGGCGCGCTGACTATTGCCGTTATAGGCGCAAATACGTATTTAGCAGCACCGTTTCCAAGGTCCTCACCCTTTTCCCATGCCCACTTCGTCGGATTGGTTACTATTTTTTTCGTAGTTTCGGATGTTTGATTTAACGCAGTTGCGTAATTTGTATTTGAACTCAATGCCCCGTCATAAGTTACATTTTTATTATTGCAAATTCCGGCATGAAATCTTACTTGTTTTCCTGTAGAGCTTACTATATGGTCAAAATACATACGAACCATACCGCCTTTATAAAGTCTTTTCGGAGCCTGCACTTCTTCTATTGAACCTCTTACTACAGTTCCTTGAGGAATAACAACGGAATTATCAACAATTACATTATCCACTACCATTAAATCAAATCTGTCGCCGAGTTCATCGTTTGATGAATTTACGGGGTCTAATAATTTTAAAGTAATAACTGTACCTACGGGGACTCTTTTGGTTTTGATATTTGCATTTATTTGTTTGCTGACCTCACCAAAACTTACACAAGAACAAAAACACATAAATAAAATTAATAATATAAATTTTTTCATAATTTCTCCCCTAATCAATATCAGTTATAGATATTTTACCAAATTTTGCGGATAAGTCATCAATATGATGAATTATATACATAAAAGGTTCCGCGTCCTTTTCATCCAAATCAATTAAAGCACCCCATTCTGTTCTGCCATGGTGCGCCGCAATCATTTTTGCGACCTCTTTAAATCCGTTGTTCATACATATAGAAAATCCCCATTGCGAGTGTGTGCGCCAGTCTTTTCTAAATTCTTCGTTATATTCTATTAACCCTGTTTCTTCGTCAACATCATATTCAAATATTTTCCCAAAATCGTGCAGAATGCAGGCAGCATAAACGATATCGGGATTTATTTTATTGTTGCACTTGGTAAGCACGGTGGAAGCTATATCAAGACATTCATAAGTATGTTCTATCAGCCCGCCTATATAGTTATGGTGCATTAATTTGGCGGCAGGTGCGGTTTTAAAATCGTTTTCATATTCAAACAGCAGACCCGTCAAGAACTCTGAAAGTTTCTTATCTTTGATTTTATTGACATAATCCGTTATTTTAGAAAACAGCTCATTCCTTTGAGCCTCATCCAGCCCTGTTTTTGCCTCTTTTACCAGCTCTATATCAGATACAAGGCAGTTATTATATTTTTCATTGTATGTACCTGCTTTTATTCTTATATGATTATTAGTTCTAAAAAGTTTAGAATCAAGCCTGTTGAGCGTTTCTTCCCACAATATACAGTTTAAAACAGAAGAATCATCAATATTTTTAACCTGCAATTTGCCCATTTTGGAGCCTGCTTTTGTATCTCCGATTGCAAATGTTATTACTTCATAAGTTGCATTTAAGTCTAACATAATTTTATCCCGTTTATTCTTTACTTAGAGTATTATACAATAATTAAATAATTCTTGATACATTAAAAAATTTCATAATAATTTCATCGGCACAAACGGCATAAATAGTTTTTTTATCATCAAGCATAATTTTAGGCAAGGTTTTATCCCATTTTTCCGATGTGATTTCATAGTGAGAAAATTGATAAAACCTGTCATTATAAGGGATATAGCATTTATGCCAGGGATTTAAAGCTCTAATTCTTCTGTCTGTTTGAATAGAGCTTTCATTTTCAAAATCAAGTATGCACTCATTTTCCTTAAGTGCAAATTGATAAGAAGCAAAACTTTCATCCTGCACAACTGCAGATTTTATTTTATCCCGTATATTTTCAAGCAAAGAGGGCAGAACATCTCTAACAGCATTACAGCATTTTAATTTCAACGAACCGCCCGTCTCATTTTTATCAATATCGACTTTTATTTGATGAATAATTGCTCCCGTATCAAAACCGTTATCCATAAGATGAAATGTAACACCTGATTTATTTTCACCATTTAAAATCACTTGAGCATAAGGATTAGGACCTCTAAATCTTGGTAAAAGCGACGGATGAACATTAATACACGCAATTTTTGGCGAATTTATCGTATCCGGCTTAAATTTCTCACCCCAAGAACCGACTAAAATTAAATCAGCATTAAGTTTTTTTACTTCTTTAATAAATTTTAAATCATTAACGCTATTTGCTTGAATATCATAAAGATTGCGTTGTTTAACAAAATTAAAATCCTCCGAGGGAAATAAAAAATCACGAAAAAGTCTTTCAAAGCAAGGGAATAAAATATTTTCGCGCCGAAACACACCTGATAAAGTATGCCCCGAATTAAGAACCCCTGTAATTAAAGACTGAAACATCAGCCCGTAGCCGACAACAATTATTTTCATATTTTTATGATATT
>CANQZO010000004.1 GCA_947628355.1 Candidatus Gastranaerophilales bacterium
GTATTTCTTCATTTTCACCTTGGGTATTAGCTTCAATTCTTTTTATAATTTGCCATAATCCGTACAATCAACCGGGTTTACTCTTTGATGCACACCATTTAGGTGAAAAATATGCCGCATATTATATGCACGAAACCTTTAATATGAATTACTACAAAGATATAATGCTTGTTCACGGACTAAAAGATATTCTTCCGTCTATCTGCGGAAAATATTTATTCGGTTCAATAAGTGTATATTCATCGATGTTAGGCGATATCTTTTTAAAAAATATAAGTGTTATCTCTGCCTGCATAATATGTTCTTACATTTTTTCGGAGTGCATTATCTTTGCAATACCATCAGTAATTATTCCCGGCGATTATTTTACTAAAATATATTACTGTTTTTATTTAATATTTTTAAAAAACATTAACCAAAAAAGCACCCCGAAATTAATATTGTGGATTATCGCTTTTATTATTATTTCGTTTTTATTTATGATAAACTGGACGACAATTGGTTCTTTTTGGATTATTTCAGCACTTCCTCTTGCGTGCTTTATGCTGTACAAATTATTAAAACAACCAAATAAACTGGTAAATATTTTTATACTCACAGGAACTCTATTAATATTATTAATTCCGAATAAAGACTTTATAATTGAGTATCTTAAGCAAGCACAATACTATGTGGCAGGTAATTTATGTGCTTTCGGAAATAATTTCGGAAGTTATGATTATTCACTAAAACAAACGCTTTATTATTTGCCGAGGTTTATTATTTATATTTTTCTTCCAATTTTTATTATTGAATTAGTGTATAATTTAAAAAACAGAAAAATAATTGAAGCATTTTTCTGTACATTTACAATTATATTTTCAATTATTTCGGTAAATTATGCGTTCGGGAGAATTGATTACGAGAAACTTACAAGAATAGCCTACATTTCCATGCCGTTTGCAGGAATAATGCTTCCTTATTACTTATATATAAAATTTCCCGATTACAGACAAACCATAATTAAGCCTGTTATACTCTTATATCTTTTAATATCTGTATTATTTACTTTTAATAATTTTATAAATAAACCCCTGATAATGACTTATAAAAAAGGGGATAAATTAGTATTTTTAGAAAAAAATACAATAAATGAAATAAATTCCAATAATACATTTTTAGATTTAACAAATCACGGAATTTATTATATGTATCTCAATAAAAAAATACCAATTCCATACACATCATTTTATAACTCAATATCAACAAAACAGGCGGAAAATACATTAAAAAAACTGATTAAATTAACTCCCGATATAATACTAATACATGAAATAATTAATTTGGACTACATAACTCCGTCTTTAAGGATAAATCCGATATACAGGTGGATGCTTCTATGCGGACACTATAAATTAATAAATGAAAAAAGAACAAAAAGCATATACCTTAAACATGTTGAAAACAAAATAAATTATACAAAACAAGAATTTAATTTATTGGATTTTTCATTATCAAAAAAACAATTATATTTTTTACCTGAAGTATGGGGAAACTCAATAAAAACACTTCCTATGCATGAAATTCATGAAGATTTTGAAGTATATTACGGCGAAAATAAAATAATTATTGAATTTAAAAAACATAAAAAGGGCAGAGATATTGATTTATTGTTCATTGAACCTGTGAATACAAATGATTATAAAAAATTAAAAAACTATTTTGTTGAAATTAATGACTCAAAATCAATATTACAAATTAAATCTCACAGAAACGGAAAAATGTTAATACCGATTGATAATTTTGCATCATGGCTGTTAAGCGAAAATATAAAAACGATAACAATATATTCGGATGAAGAATTAAAAACACCTTATAATATAAGATTTTACAAACGAAACTTCTCTGATGACATGAAAAAATATTTATAATACAATAAAATAAATATTTTATAGGGGAAAGAAAATGAAAGTATCATTAGAGTGGTTAAATGAATTTGTTGATATAACTGATGTAAGCGAAGAAGAAATCATACATGCGCTTACGATGAGCGGTTTAGAAGTAGAAGAAGTAATAAAAAGCGGTGCAAAGTTTACCAATATTCAAACCGCAAGAATAAATAAAATAAGTATGCACCCGAATGCCGATAAACTTCATTTAGTGGAAGTAGATTTAGGCGGACAGACAAAAACAGTAGTGTGCGGAGCTCAAAATATAGCAGAGGGGAAAATTATACCTTATGCTTCAGTAGGTTCAAAAGTATTATCAAGAAAAACGGGCGAAGAATATGAACTGACACCTGCTGTAATAAGAGGTATAGAATCTCAAGGAATGTTGTGTTCTCAAGATGAACTGGGGCTTGAGGGTTTGCAGGATGAGGACGGAATACTTATTCTTAACAGACTTTATGATGATATTAAATTAGGAACAAAATTGGAAGATTTGCTTCACATAAAAGAAGATACAATAATTGATGTTTCACCGACTCCGAACAGGGGGGATGAAATGTCCGTTATCGGTGTGGCAAGAGAGATAGCAGCACTATTTAATAAAGAATTAAAAATCCCCGAAATTCAAAACAGAGTTGAAAATAAAAGTAATGAGTTTGAAGTTGAAATTATCGACGAAGATACCTGCAATTATTATGCGGGAGGAATTATAAAAGATGTAACGATAAAATCTTCACCTGATTGGATGAAAAGACGTCTTGAAGTATCGGGAATAAGGTCAATAAATAATGTGGTAGATATAACAAACTATGTACTGCTTGAATACGGGCAGCCGCTTCATGCTTTTGACATGGATAAATTAAACGGTTATATCTGCGTCAGACGCGCGAAAGAGGGTGAAAAATTAACCACATTAGACGGAATAGAAAGAACACTTACGACAGATACGGTATTATGCGCAACCAAAGAAGATGGAGTATGTATAGCAGGCGTATTCGGCGGAGAAAATTCCGAAATTGATGAAAATACAAAAAATATCATGCTTGAAAGCGCATATTTTACCCCGCATACAAACAGAAAAAACTCAAGAAGCATAGGCTACAGAAGTGAAGCATGTGCAAGATTTGAAAGAGGCGTTGATATTGAAGCGACAAAACCTGCACTTCAAAGAGCAATAGAGCTCTTAATAAAATATGCAGACGCAAAATGCAGCGGAATTGTTGAAACAGGTAATAATAAATTAAGCGAAACCGAAATCACACTCAGATTTAATCAAATAAAAAGACTTTTAGGGTGTGAAATTCCCGCCGTAAAATGTATAGAAATCTTGGAAAAACTCGGTTTCGAATTAAGAGGAAAAAATGAATCTGCAGCTAAGTTTAAAGTACCGAGCTACAGAATAAACGATATAAAACAGGAAGTTGATTTAATTGAAGAAATAGCAAGAATATACGGCTATGATAAAATTGAGCCCACACTTCCCGATAAAACTCAATCACCAGAGATATTAAATGAAGCCAAATTACTTGAAAAAGTTAATAAATTGTTTTTAGGTTACGGATTTAATGAAGCAATGACTTCATCATTAATTGGTGAACCACTGTTAAATCAGTTCGGCTTAACTTACAATAAGGAAGAAGCAATATTTGTACAAAATCCGCAATCTGATGAGCATACAATGCTAAGACAGACAACTGTCGCAAATATGTTAAGTACATTAAAAAATAACTTTGATAACGGTCAAAAAAATATCAGACTGTATGAAACGGGGAAAACATATTTTATAAAGTCGCCCGCAACAAAAACTGATAGCGGAGTTGAAGAGAATCAAATGATAAGCGGTATTATAACGGGCGAAACAAATGAAAATTTGTGGAAAAAACTCCCGGAATTCGATTTTTACTCATTAAAAGGAATAATGGAAAGTTTATTTGATACACTGCATTTAAGCAGCAGAATTAAACTGGATAGGGCTGATGATTGCGAATATTTGCACCCCGGAAGAAGCGCAAAAGTTATAATGCTTGACAGAAATCCCGAAGTAATAGGATATTTCGGTGAAATTTACCCGATTTTAAAAGACAAATTAAAAATTAACCAAAATATATATCTGTTTGAGCTTAATTTGGGTAAACTCATAAAAGCGTCACCAATGAGCATAACTAAATTTAAACCTCTTGCTCAATTCCCCGAAGTACAAAGAGATATTTCATTTGCGGTTGAAAAGGAAATAACGAATCAGCAAATAATGCAGACAATTAAGAAATCAGCTGACAGCAAGCTGTATAAAGGTGCTAATTTATTTGACATCTATGAGGGCGAACATATCCAAGAGGGATATAAAAGTCTGGCATACAGAATAACACTTCAAAGCGATGAAACTACATTAACGGATGAAGTTATTGATAAGCAAATAGAGCTGATAAAATCGGGATTAATAAAGAAATTTCCGACAATAAGCTACAGATAAATATATTCTGTTTAAAGCAAATTTTTGCTTTTATTCAACAAATACATATAGCAATCAAAAAAATATATTAATAAAATTGTATCATAACGTAATAATTGAATAAAAATTGTTGAAATAGAAAACTAAACGGATATAATAAAAATAGGTTAGGAAATGTACATGCTAAAAAAATACATTACAAAACATATTGGGGACAATATTCAAGGAGGACAGGGAGGAGTTGTCGATGCTTAGAAGCAGAGATATGGGACGTTCCATTGCAGTCAGAAGATGGACAAACACGGCACTGGAATGCTACAAAAGAGGATGTGTATGCGAAGGATGTTTTTATACGGACTTCTTTAACGGAACATCACAAAGATGTCAAATGAAAGCATCCGTATTAGAATTGGTGAGAGTGTTAGGTAAACCGAATGTTGAAATTCAACAGGTTTTGGTAGATTAGGTAGTATGAATAATTTAAAAGCTCCCGTTTTTGGGAGTTTTTTTTTATCTTATAAAACTGATGAATATTATATAATCTCTTTGTATTCTTCAGTATTATTAAATAAGTCGTAATTAATTTCGTTTTCATTATCTGCAATAACGGCAGTAACAACAGCGTCGCTTGCGACATTAACGGTTGTTCTAATCATATCAATAACTCTGTCAATAGCGAATAAGAACGCAAAACCTTCAATTAATTGATCGGTTTTAAGTCCTAAACCGTTAAGTACAAGAGCAATTGTAATTAAACCTGCTCCGGGAATTCCCGCGCATGTACTTGAAGCAATAATAGCAAGAACCATAATCATTGCAATCTGCATCGGGTCAAGCGATACTCCGTAAGCCTGTGTTAAAAATATAACTGCAACAGTTTGGAATAAAGCAGTACCGTCCATATTTAAAGTAGCACCTAATGGCAGAACGAAACTGCAAACCTTGTGTGAAATACCTCTTTTTTCACAGCAGGCAATAGTTAAAGGCAATGTAGCACTGCTGCTTGCAGTTCCGAATGCAACAAGCAGAGCTTCAATTATTGCCGTATAAAAATTGCTGACGGGAACTTTACTAAAGAACTTTAATACTAACGGATAAATTACAAAGAACTGAATACAGAAACCCGCCAATACAACTGCAAAGAATTTTGAAATTGTAGAGAAAATACCCAGTCCGAAAGATGAAACAGCAACAGCAGTTAAAGAAAAGATACCGGGTGCCGCAAAAATCATAATCCAATCCGTAACTTTCATTGTTGCCGCAAAAATCGATTCAAAGAAAGAAACAATGGGTCTGTTTATTTCCCCGACCTTAGCAAGTGCTAAAGAGAAAATCAATGCAAAAAAGATAATAGGTATCATATCACCTTTAGCAAGTGACTCCAAGGGATTTTGCGGAATCATATTTAAGAAAAGATTGCCTATATTACCTTGCTGTTCTTGGAAAGCATTATTAACAACAGCCTGTAAATCACCGCTTGCCGTAGCACTGATAAACGATTGTACACCTATCCCCGGTTTTATTAATAAAACAAGGAAAGCACCTATAATTACCGCCATAACAGTGATGATTCCGTAATATAAAAGCATCTTTTTCCCGAATTTACCTATTTGTTTGCTGTCGCCGATACTTGAAATTCCGACAACAATAGCCGAACATACAAGGGGTATAACTACCATTTGTATAATTCTTATAAATGCCTGACCTACTATGTTTAAAATATTTAAAAAGTGGTAAAGCCTTACATTTTCTGCATATAAAACATCAGTTTTTCCTCCCGCAATATTGAATATGTAATTGCCGAAAATTACACCCGCAATAATAGCGAGAAATATATGCCAATTTCTTTTAATACCAAGCCCTATAGCTACAAATAATGTTTGTACGTGTAATTTCATAATAACCTCTTATATAATAGTGAATTGAGTTAATTATACAAATATTTTAAGAATAATTCAACTATTAAAAATTTTATAATAAAATAGACATGACAGTCAGAGAGAGAGTAATCATGGAAATTAGGGATAAGAAGTTTCACTTTATTGCTATTGGCGGAGTAGGTATGAGCGCTCTTGCAAAATACCTTGCACAAAGAGGTGCCTGCGTTTCGGGTTCTGATATTCAAGAAAGCAAGTATACTCATCAGCTTGAAGATTTGGGAATTAAAATTTATATCGGGCATAATAAAGAATTAATAAAAAACAATATGATTATTGTAGCAAGCAGTGCAATAAAATCCGATAATGTAGAAATTCTGCGCTCTAAAGAACTCGGGTTAAAGATATACCACCGCTCTGATATTTTAAAAATGATATCAGACGAATTTTCGCTAAATCAAAACTCATATTTTATAGGATTTTCGGGTACACACGGGAAAACCACAACAAGCGGTTTAAGCTCATATATTTTAACAAAAGCGGGATTAAATCCGTCTTTTGTAACGGGAGGAATAATCCCCGAAATAAATACAAATGCGCAGTATGCAGGGAATAAGTATTTTATTGCGGAGCTTGATGAATCGGACGGAACAATCCAAAAATATGCAACAGATATTGCCGTAATAAATAATATGGAAGAAGACCATCTGGATTACTATAAAAACGGATTTGAAGATATTGCAAAAACATTTAACAAATATCTTTCAAATAAGCCAAACCAAAAGGTAATTATAAATTCGGACTGCAAAGGCAATGAAGAATTTATGCGCTTATACCCCGAATATAATTATATAACATTTTCGCTTAATACCGGCGATTACTGCGCAAAAAATATTGTATACAAACAACTTGGCAGTGAATTTGACATAACGTATAAAGGGGCTAAAAAGGCACATATAACCTTGAGCGTTCCGGGTGAGCATAATGTATATGACGCGTTGGCGGTATATTCTGCTCTATGTGAATCGGGAATTGATATTGATAAATATTTAAAATATTTTGAAACATTCAGCGGAATGGGAAGAAGATTTCAAAAAGTATGCGAATTTGACGGTATTACAATATATGACGACTACGCACATCACCCTAATGAAATAAAAACTACATTATCGGGAGCCAAGAAATCATTAAAAGATGATAAGAAAATAATTGCAATATTTCAGCCTCACAGATACAGCAGGTTAAAAGGATTATGGGACGAATTTAAAACAGCATTTAATCAAGCGGATACATTAATAATTACAGATGTATATTCCGCAGGTGAAAACGAAATTGAGGGCATAAATTCAAAGAATTTTTTTGAAGAAGTTAATCATTCAAACGCAATTTATGCTTCAGGCTCAATGGAAGAATGCGCAAGAAAAATATATCCCTTACTGAAAAAAAATGATATAGTAATAACATTGGGCGCGGGTACAATAACAAAACTCGGCGGATTAATTAAGGAAGAACAAAAAAAGGTTCATAATCTTGACTGAAATATACGAAAATTATGAAGTAAAGGGTGAGTGTACGTTTAAAATCGGCGGACTGCTCAAAAAAGCAGCTTTTCCGAGCAGTCTTGATGATTTTATTGAATTAATAAAATCAAAAGAATACGATATGGTGCTGGGAAACTGCTCTAATGTACTGTTTAGTTCTGATTATATAGATAAAAAGATTATTTTTACAAAAAAACTAAAAGGTTATGAGATAATAAATAACTCCGTAAAAGCGCAATGCGGAGTAAGGGGGCCGTTATTATCAAAAGAATGTGCAAATCGCTCATTAAGCGGGTTTGAATTTTTAATAGGTTTCCCCGGAAGTATAGGCGGAATGATTTATATGAACGCTTCGGCACATAATCAATCAATATCTGATACCTTTATTAGTGCCAATGTTTATGATGTTAATTCCGACAAAATTTTTGAATTAAAAAAAGATAATATGAATTTCGGCTATAGAAAATCCATTTTACAGAATAATAACTTAATTTTATTAAATGCTGAATTTCATTTAAAAACCGAAAACAAAGAAAAAATTGAAGAATTAATGAAAAGAAATATAGAGTTTAGACGGCAAAGACACCCGTCACTTAGTACGGGTAACGCAGGGAGTATTTTTAAAAACCCTCAAAACGATTCAGCCGGCAGATTACTTGATTTATGCGGAATGCGCGGAGCTAAAGAGGGCGGAGCCTGCGTATTTGAAAATCACGCAAATTTTATATTAAACAAAGACCATGCGACATCAACGGATGTAATAAACTTAATGTATAAAATGTATAAAAAGGTTAAAGAAAAATATACAATAGAACTACATCCCGAAATAATATATATAGGCAATACAGGAACGAAAGAGCAGAAATTATGGGAAGAGATGAAATAAAAAAATATTCTGAAAATACAAAAATCGGAGTGCTTTGCGGAGGGTTATCAAGCGAAAAAGAAGTATCCCTGCGCTCAGGCAAAAATGTTTATGAAGCCTTAAAAAGACTCGGTTATAAAAATGCCGAAATGATAGTTGTTGATGAAAACATTTCAGAAAAGTTAAAAGAAAGTAAAATTGAAGCCGCATATAACGCCCTGCACGGAAAATACGGAGAGGACGGCTGTGTGCAGGGGATACTTGAAATTCTTAAAATAGAATATACTGGCTGCGGAGTAATGTCGAGCGCAATAACAATGAATAAAGAATATACCAAAAGAATATTATCGACTAATAAAAATATAATAATG
The DNA here is from genome assembly GCA_947628355.1 of Candidatus Gastranaerophilales bacterium. Lineage (GTDB taxonomy): Bacteria > Cyanobacteriota > Vampirovibrionia > Gastranaerophilales > Gastranaerophilaceae > Avigastranaerophilus. The sequence goes on from CANQZO010000004.1 coordinate 9,032, forward strand.
GCAAAATCGGCATTTATACAAAAAGGCGATGATATATATGAAAAGACACAGGATTTAAAATATCCCTTATTTATAAAACCCGTAAGCGAGGGGTCAAGTTTCGGAATGACAAAAGTTAATAAAAAAGATGAATTAAAGCAGGCATATGAAACAGCTTTAAAATACAATGATGATGTACTGGCGGAAGAATTTGTGGACGGATTTTTCGTAACAGTCGGTGTACTGGAAAAAGAAAATAAAGCATTTGCTACGGAAATTCTTGAAATACGGCCCAAAACCGAGTGGTACGATTTTGAAGCAAAATATACAAGCGGTATGAGTGAATTTATAGTACCCGCAAGGTTAAGTAAAGAAGTCACGGACAGAGTAAAAACAATGGCGATAGAAGCCTTTAAAACAGCAGGATGCCGAAGCGTATCAAGAATAGACTTTATGATGAAAGATGATATACCATATTTGTTGGAAATAAATACAAGCCCCGGAATGACCGATGTAAGCGATTTGCCCGCGCAGGCAAAAGCAATGGGTATAAGTTACGATGATTTGGTATTACTGATACTAAACAGCGCAGGACTAAACAAATAAATGGATGAAAAATATACGGTAGTAAGAAAAATGAAGCAGGAAAAGCTCCGCCGAAAAGTAAGACGCGGAGAAATTGCAATGCGCAGATTGTATAAACTTGTCCGTTTCATAATTGTATTACTTATATTTTACTGTATATACAGGTTATCAATTGTACATTATTGGTATTTTCCGAAAGATATGTATATTAAAAATACCGATAAATATATAGAAATACTCGGAAACAATATTGTACCAAAATCAAAAATAATAAATGAAATAAAGAAACTGCCTGTTGAAAAAAAGCCGATATATATGATAAATCCGACAGAAGCAGCAAAGTCGCTGGAAAAACTATCACCTGTTAAAAGTGCTTATGTAAGAAGATTTGGTTTTCCCGCGAGATACGTAATAATGCTGGAGGAAGAAACTCCGGCAATAGTAATAGCACCTAAAGAAGATGTGGCGGAAGTTGCAGCATATTCATACTCGGGTAGATTAATAGGCAGAGAATATTTACCGTTAAAAAACGGTATTAAAGCCGCAAAAATATTAAGCTACGGCACAAAAGACGATGATTACGAAAAATGGAACAAAGAAAAAATTTCGCAGTTATATAAATTGTATAAAGATATAGAAAATTATTCGGGAGAAAGCGTAGAATACATAGATTTAAGGATACCGCACAATGCTTTTGTACAGTTAAAAAGCGTAAAAGTAAGGCTCGGCGAGCTGGATACAAACGTATATGAAAGAATAAAAGCACTTGCTTCTATAATGCCGAAAATAAGAGGAACAAATGATGCAATAAAGTATGTTGATATATCATGGGGAGAATCAACATATTTAAAAATGAATGAAAATAAAAACTTGCAATAAAAAATTTATGTAATAATATAAAATAGTCAGAAAAAAATCCAACCCATACATAATAAAACTTACAAAAGGTAAGTATGTTATTATGTTTTTTTATATTTAGGATTAAAAATAAAGAAAGGCAAAAGACGTGGAAGAAACAAAAAGCAAGTCTAAAAAGAAAAAAATTGAGACAACAAATGAGACTATTCAAAGTGAATGGAAAGAACAGGTAATACAAGTAAGAAGAGTAACAAAAGTTGTAAAAGGCGGTAAAAAATTAAGTTTTAGAGCAATTGTCGTAGTAGGAAATAAAAACGGACAAGTAGGTGTAGGCTGTGCAAAAGCTGCCGAAGTAATAATTGCAATACAAAAAGCAGTAGCAGACGGCAGAAAGAACTTAATAAACGTACCTATATACAGAACAACAATTCCGCACCCGATAACAGGCAGATCAGGTGCGGGCAGTGTAATGTTAAAACCCGCATCACAAGGTACAGGAGTTATCGCAGGCGGTGCTGTTCGTGCAGTACTGGAATTAGCAGGGATAGAGAACATATTAAGTAAATCATTAGGTTCAAAATCACCTTTAAACGCTGCAAACGCAACATTAAGCGCGCTCAAATCATTAAAACCGTTTGACGTAGTAGCAAAAAGACGCGGCTTATCATTGAAAGACATGCTTAATTAAGAGGAAAATAAAAAATGGCTAAAAATAAAAAAGTAAAAATAACATTGGTAAAAAGTTTAATCGGAACAACCGAAAAACAAAGACGAGTAGCAAAAGCACTCGGATTAACAAAAAAAGACCAAACAGTTGAACACGAAAACAGTGCAACAATAATGGGAATGGTACAATCAATTCCTCATTTATTAAGCGTTGCAGAATAGAAAAGGAAAAAACAATGACAGAAAGAATAGAAATAGAAGATTTAAGACCGGCACAAGGTGCAACAGGCAAAGAAAAGAGAGTAGGCAGAGGCCGTTCGTCAGGTCACGGTAAAACCTCCTGCAGAGGAAATAACGGTGAAGGACAAAGATCGGGACGCAGTTCAAAAAGAGGATTTGAAGGCGGACAAATGCCCGGTTACAGACAAATGCCCAAATTAAAAGGATTTACAAACTTTAATGCAATCAATTACGCTCATATTAATGTTAGCGAATTGGGCAATATACAGGGCGATGAAATAACATTAGAATTATTAAAACAAGCAGGCAAAGTATCAAAAAAAGCAGCAGCATTAAGAGTTTTAGGAAACGGTGAAATAACAAAAGCCGTAAATGTTAGTGCAAGATACTTTAGCGCAAGTGCGAAAGAAAAAATTGAAAAAGCAGGCGGAAAGGCACAGTTAGTATAATGCAGCAATATACTCCAAGTCAGCAGAACTTACAGGCAATGCTGTCAAATTTGAATATAGCAGGATTAAAGAATAAAATATTATTTACACTGTTAATGATATTAATATTCAGATTTTGCGCACAAATCCCGCTGTTCGGAATAAATGCGGAAAATTTTGCAAACTTGGCTGCCGCAAATAACTTGATTGGATTTTTGGATATGTTCTCGGGCGGTGCGTTAGGAAATGTATCTATAATTGCACTTGGGATAGGTCCTTATATTACATCATCAATTATAATGCAGTTATTAGCAGTTGTTATTCCGCATTTGGAACAATTACAGAAAGAAGAGGGTGAAGCGGGAAGAAGAAAACTCTCTCAATATACAAGAATATTTACAATAGTAATAGCAGCAGTGCAAGCATTAGTATTTGTTATATTTTTGTTAAAGACAGCAAGAGGCGCTATACTTCCCGATGTCAATTTAATTACATTTGCAATAGGTTCAATAGTTATATTAACGGCAGGTTCCGCTTTAACAATGTGGATGGCTGAATTAATGACAGAACGCGGAATTGGCAACGGTGCTTCAATGTTAATATTCTGCGGTATTATATCAAAAATACCATTCTATACAAAAATCACGGCAGAACTGGTAAGCAAAAACACATCATTACAACCGGGATTATTATTACTGTTGGCAATCTTTTTTGCGACAATGGTATTTATTGTAATAATGCAGGAATCGGCAAGAAAAGTAATAATAGTAAACCCGAGACGCCAGGTCGGAAATAAAGTATACGGCGGGACAAATACATATATACCGTTCAAATTAAATCCCGGCGGTGTAATGCCTATAATCTTTGCAATAGCAATATTATTATTTCCCACAACAGTCTTAGGTTTGGTAGGACAAGCAAATATCCCAAACGAAACATTAAGAAACTTCTTTATAACATTATCAAATTTCTTAAGTCCGTCGGGAATAGCATACAATTTAGTGTATTTCTTATTAATAGTAGGATTAACATTCTTCTATGCTTCGATAATACCTAATTTACAGCCGAAAGAAATCGCAACGAACTTAAAAAAATACGGTTCATCAATTCCCGGGATAAAGCCGGGGAAACCTACAGCGGAGGCATTGGATAAAATACTAAGCAAAACAACATTTATCGGTGCATTCGGACTTGGTATAATAGCATTAATACCCTCATTAGCTTGCCATATTACGGGAATAACGACTCTGCAAGGAATAGGAGCAACTTCGTTAATAATTATGGCAGGGGTTGCGCTAGATTTTATAAATCAAGTACGAACAAACTTACTGCCTAAGAATTACGAAAGTTTCTTAAAACAATAAAATTAATAAAAAAGATGAGCCTTGCGGGGCTCATTTTTTTATTGAAAAAAAATTAATGTGATATAATAAAAAAGCTAAACGAAACAATCGGAGAAATCATGAAACAGGAATATATCTTTATAGGCCCGCCGGGAAGCGGAAAAGGGACACAAACAAAAAAGTTATCGGAAGAATACAAACTTCCTCATATAGATACGGGTGCGCTTTTGCGTGAAGAAATAGCCTCCGGAAGCGATGAGGGTAAACTTGCAGATAGTTTTATAAGTAAAGGCAATTTAGTTCCGCTTAATTTGGTTGCGAATATAATTAAAAACAGACTTAAAAAAGATGATTGCCAAAACGGATTTATATTAGACGGATATCCGAGAAGCACAGAGCAAGCGCTTGCACTTGATGATATTCTTGCGGAAATAGATAAAGACTCAGACACAAAGCCTATTGTCTTTTATTTTAAAATTGATGAAGAATTGCTTATTGAAAGACTTGTAAACAGAATATCCTGCAAAGATTGCGGTGAAATATACAATTTAAAAACAATGAACATTCAGGGAAATAAGTGTCCAAAATGCGGCGGAGAACTAATAAGAAGAAATGATGATACCGAAGAAGTCGCAAAAAAGAGATTTGACACATATTTTAGAGAAACGGCACCGTTAATAGATTTATATCAAAAACGCGGGTGGCTGACTACATTAGACGCAAGTCTTGAAATTGAAACAATATACAAAAATCTTAAAGGAGCAATCAAAGGAAATGTCCATTCATAGAAAATCAAAATTTGAAGTAAACATAATGAAGCAGGCGGGCAATATTGTAGCACTTGTTCATGCCGCAATGAAAGAGGCTGTAAAGGAAGGCATTACAACACAAGAACTTAATGATATTGCTTATAAAATAATAAAACAGAATAAAGCAGACGCAACATTTTTAGGATACCACGGATTTCCCGCAACGATATGCGCTTCCGTAAACGAACAAGTAGTACATGGATTTCCGTCAAAAGATGTTATATTAAAGAACGGAGATATAATAAGTATTGATGTAGGCGCTACATACAAAGGTTTTGTTGGTGACAGCGCATGGACATATCCTGTCGGCGAAATTTCAGACGAGAAAAAAATGCTGTTAAAAGCTACGGAAGAAGCATTATTTGCAGGTCTTGAATACATGCGAAGCAATGAAAAACTGGAAAATGCGGCAGGAGCAATAGAAGATACTGCAAAAAAATACAATCTCGGAATAGTAAGGCAATACGGCGGGCATGGAGTAGGCAGGCAAATGCACGAAGATCCTTTTGTATTTAACTACCGAACAAACTGCCCTTTAATACTGCAAAAAGGAATGACAATTGCAATAGAGCCAATGTTAAATCTTGGCGGAGATGATGTTGATGTATTAGAAGACGGCTGGACAGTTGTGACAAAAGATAAAAAGGCCTCCGCCCACTTTGAACATACCGTTCACGTTACTGATGACGGAGCCGAAATATTAACAAAATTATTATAAGGAAAAAACAATGATAGAAATGAAAGTAATGGGTATAGCAATAGACACGGCAAGCGGTTCACCCATAATAGTATTAAATGATAAAGATAACAGAAAAGCGCTACCTATATGGATAGGTTCGGCTGAAGCGAGCGCTATAATAAGAAAAATAGAAAACATTAAAGTATTAAGACCGATGACTCACGATTTAATTATTGATTTAATCGAAAAAACAGGCTACCGTGTTGACAGAGTCGAGATTAATGACGTTGAACAAGATACTTATTATTCAAGCATATATATCGTAAATGAAAATAATGAAGAAACAGCAATTGATTCAAGACCGTCTGACGCAATTGCGGTAGCAATAAGAGTGGACGCCCCGATATTTGTATCATCAAAAGTGCTTGCAGACGGAAGCGTATCTTGTGACAGCGCAAAAGATGAAGAAGAAACAGAAGCATTCAGAAACTTTATACAAGGAATAAAGCCCTCTGACTTTGAAAAACTGCTTAATAAAGACGACAAGCAATCGGATCAGTAAAATTTAAAAAACTCTTATATGATTTTTTTCTAAACAAATTGTAGTGGGAATTTTTGTAAATTTTGGAACAAAGAGTTCCATCCAACTCACAAAGCCCGATTGCCGTATCTTTACAAAATACATCAATTAAAAACCTTAACATTTATATACCTTTCAATTATGTTGATGTATAATAATTAATAATAAAAATAAAAAAATCAATGAAAGGAAAAAATAATGAGCGAAATTACAAAAGAAATGGGATTGTTAGAAATAGTACAAAATCACCCCGAAACAATAGAAGTATTCCAGCAATACGGACTTGGCTGCATAGGCTGTGCTGCGGCAAGATTTGAAAACCTTGAAGCAGGTGCAAAAGTTCACGGTATTGATGTTGATAAAATGGTAGAAGACCTTAACGCTGCAATACGATAATCAAATATAGACATTTGAATATGTTTTTATTATTATCAAAATACAGTTAAGGAGAAAACCAATGGAAGTTATTTTAAAAAAAGACGTACAAAATATCGGTGAAGCCGGTGATATAGTTAACGTAAAAGACGGATACGCAAGAAATTACTTATTTCCGCAAAATTTTGCAGAGTTAGCAACAAAAGGTGCAAAAGAAAACAGAGAAAAAAATTTAGCAAGAATTAAAGCTAAACAAGAAAAATTACACGCTGAAGCATTAGAAACAGCTAAGAAAATCGAGGAACTCGGCACATTAGAATTTTCTGCAAAAGCAGGAGAAAGCGGAAAATTATTCGGAGCTATAACAACAAAGAAACTTGCTGAAGAAATAAAAGCAAAAACTGGCATAGAAATTGACAGAAAAACAATTTCGCTTGACGCTCCGATTAATAAACTCGGTAAATTCAATATGCAAATTAAATTAACATCAAAAGTAAAAGCTCAATTAGGTGTTAATGTAACGGCATCGGAAGTATTAAAAGAAGAAATTGAAGAAGAAACTTCTGAAGAAAAAGCAGAATAAGAAAGAAGAAAATGATAAACATAAACATTCAAAATCGACGCTATATAGAATTAGGAGGCTTTACGATAAACAGATAATCGTAATGATTTTGATGTTGCAAAAAATCTAAAGCCTTCTGAAATATCAGAGGGCTTTTTTAATACAAAGGAGAAGAAAATGAAAAACAATCGACGAAACACAAACTTAAAAAAATATATGAATTTAGTATGGGGCTTATAAAAAGGAAAAGAAATGAGTATACAAAAAATATCAACAAAAGTAATATCAACACTCGGTAATAAAGAGTCACTGCTTCCGATTATGCTAAAAGACGGAGTAGACAGTGCAAGTTTAACATATAAATCATACAAAGCAGGCGGAGTAATAGAAGGGATAGACAGAGGGATTGATGAATTCGGCACGCAGGCAATCTGGATAGGCGGAATACCGTTTTTTAAATTTTTAATCGATAAAAGCATATACAAATTGGCGAAAATAAATCCCGCAGTTGACCCGAGAGTAATATCAGATAAAGAATATTCAAAATGGGCATTAGATAACGCAAAAGGGATAATGTCTAATGACAAAACACAAAGCGTAAAAGAAGCAATATCAAAATGTTTAAAAGACGGAGGTAAAGCCGCAAAAAGTTTATATATCGCAAAAGTTGCACTATCAACAGTACTAACGCTCGGGGCTTATTTTCTTCTAACTAAACTAAAACAAAAAAATACAAAAAATAACATTTTAAAAGAAATGAATAATAATGTTGCCTCGTGCAATAATCACTCAAAAATTTTTGATGATATCGCGGAATTTAAAAGTAAATCGCCGTCATTTAAAGGAATAGCAGGGAACATTATAAACGGGGTAATGTATAATCCCGTTCACAATATGAAAATAATAGATGCGGGAATAACAAGCGAAAGACTTTTATGTTCAAGAAATGCAACTGAATTTTGCGAACACGCAATAAAAGAGGGCGGTTTTTTATTTTTCATATACGGATTTGGAAATTTAATAGAAAAAGGCATTAATAAAATTTCATCAGCCGTTTTTAAAACTCCTATTGATTTACCAATAGATGTATTAACTGATGAAAGTTATAAAAAGGCACTTCAAGGCGGAAGCATAATAAAAGAATTAGAAAGTCTGCCGGCAGGTAAACTGACAGATAAACTGAATTTTATAATTAATAATCCCGATAATATTCTTGTAAAATCAGCAAAAAAAAGTAAAATCATATCAACCGTAAAGGACGCAAGCGGAAATACACACACAGATACTTCTAAATTTATTGATATGAAAAAGCTGGAAGAATTAGCAGAAAACCTAAAAACTGCACAGAAAAAATTTGAAATATCAGGAATAAGCGCAGAAAAATACGTAAAGAAAGCAAAAGGGTTAAAAATTCTTTCCGTAATGGCAAACATCGGAATTTCGTGCTTATTTTTAGGTGTTATAATTCCTAAATTAATATACTTATACAGAGAAAAGAAAACAGGAACAACAAAATTTCACGTGGAAGAAAACATGAAAAATAAAGCATAATAAAATTTTTACAATTAAAAGTCATTATGCTAAAATAAAGTGAGAGAGGGGATATGCCTTGAAATACAAAAGTTGTTACTGGATAGAATCGGGAATAAATTTTGATATAGATTCATACAAAGTATGCTGTCTTTACAGTGCAAAAGGCGGGGGCAACACAATTGTAAGAAGCAATTATAAGGGCAAGAGCGTTGATTGGGATGAGTTTTTTGAATTTAAAGATTTAATGCGTGAAATGCACAAAAGAGGCGAAACATATCCGAAATGCGAGGGCTGTATATATTTAGTTGAGCAGGAATGGCCCAAAGAGAACGATAAAATCAGTATGATAAACCTTGATTACTGGACAAAATGCAACTCACGCTGTTCATACTGCCATACAATGCAGGATAAAGAACGATATAATAAATTTAAAAATTATAATTTTATGCCCATTTTAAAAGACATGATAAAAAGAGATATATTAAGACCAAACGGGCATGTCAGCTTTGGCGGAGGCGAAGTAACACTGTTAAGAGAATTTGACGGATTATTGCATACGTTTATGGATTTTGGTTTCCCTTTAACAAGAATACACTCATCGTGCATAAAGTATTCAAAAGCAATAGAAAAAGGCTTAAAAACGGGAAAAGTTGATTTGATTGTATCAGTTGACGCAGGCACAAAAGAAATGCACAAAAAAATCAAACAAGTAAATTCTTATGATAAAGTGTGGAGCAATTTAAAACGATACGCAAAAAATCAAAAATCCCCTTATGCCGTAAAATCAAAATATATAGTAATCCCCGGGGAAAATGACAATAAAGAAGAACTTGTCGAGTGGTTAAAGAAATCAAAAGATAACGGAATAAACTGTGTATTCCATGAAATTGAGTCAAAATGGTTTTATGCCCGCCGAGATAATGTTCCTAATGATATAATAGAGTTATTTAATTACACGAAAGAAAAAGCTCAAGAAATGGGATTAAAATATGTTTTGTATGAAAGAGCCGAACACATGATGGAATATGCACACAATAAAAAGGAAGCAGGAGTAAACAATGCGTGAATATACAAGCTGTCACTGGCTCCAGCATGGATTAAGTTTTGAAAATGACCACATAGAAATGTGCTGTTTATGCTGTCATAAAGGCGGCGGCAGATTAAATATTGCAGATAAATATAACGGCAAAGGATTAAAGTGGGATGATATATTCAGATTTAAAGAAAAATTCATAGAAGATAACAGAAACGGCATAATTGACCCAAGATGCGAGGGATGTTTTAATCTGGTTCACCGCGGGTGGGATGATGATGAAAAATATATAAACTACCTGCATTTTAACCACTGGACACACTGCAACAGCGACTGCATATACTGCTATACAAAATGGGATAAAAAAGCATTTAATACAAGAAAACATTATCAAGTAATGCCGATGTTAAAAGAATTATTTAAGAAAAAAATGTTCCGCTCCGGCGGTGAAGTCACCTTTGCAGGCGGAGAACCAACGATATTAAACGAGTTTGATGATATAATAAAAATCCTGTTAAAAAACGGTGCAGACAGAATAACGGTTCATACATCGGGGATTAAATTTTCAAAGGCAATTGAAAAAGGCATAAAAGAGGGAGTCGTAAACGTATGTTTATCAGCTGATTCAGGTTCAAGAGATACATATCTTGCGGTAAAAAGAGTGGATAAATTTGCAAAGTTTTGGGAAAATGCAGAAAAGTACGCACAAGCTCAAAGCGAAGATAATAAACTGCTTGTAGAAACGAAATACGTTATAATACCTGAGGTTAACGACAACAAAGAAGAAATAGAAAAGTGGTTCAGCTTAAATCTTGCTTACGGGATAAAGTCAATAGTAGTTGATATCGAAAATGACTACTGCAGAGATTTAAGAAAAGAGGGAGCAAAAGCCCCGAATCACTTGGTTGACCTATGCAACTACATTGTAGAACGAGCAAAAGAACTTGATTTCAATCTTGTAGATTATAACAATTTCAGATATTTAACAAGCGAATACAAATTAATGTAAAGCGTGGAAAGAGCGGGGAGAAAATAGTAAGTGGACGGATTTGAAAGCTGCAGTTACATAGAGCACGGAATGGTATTAGACCATTGCAACAGGATAAGGCATTGCAATAATTTCAATCCTCGATACGGCGGGCGCCCTATAATTTACGAAAATTATAACGGCGAAAAAATAGACTGGAGTGATTTTTTTAAAAAGAAAAGAGCTCTGAGAGATAAATACCGCAATTCAAGCTGTCCTGAACTATGCAAGGACTGCGTAAATACTGCATTCAAAAACTGGGATGAAGATAATTACGTTGATTATTTACTTTTGACTCCGTGGGTTCCATGTAATTCAAATTGTATATACTGTTCAGCGCCCAGAGATAAAGATGTTCTTGAAAACACCACGGTATACAAGGTTTTACCGTTAATAAAAGATATGATAAAAAACAACATATTAAAAAAAGACGGCACAATTGATTTTGCCGGCGGAGAACCGACAATATACAGTGAGTTTGAAGCTCTGTTACACGAATTTATTAAGCACGATTTTCAAAAAATAATCATACACACAAATGCAATAAAAAAGAGTAAATCTATAATAAAAGGCATTAAAAAAGGTGTAGTAAGAGTTTTAGTTTCAATAGATGCAGGCACAAAAGAAACTCACGAAAAAGTAAAGCAGGTTAAATCTTATGACACAGTATGGAAGAATTTAAAAGAGTATGCAAAACACCAGCCAAAAGGGTCAGATAACGTAAAAGCAAAATATATAATAGTCCCAAACTTAAACGATAGTGAAGAAGAAATTAATATCTGGCTTGAAAAATGCAAGGAAATCAACATAAAAAGTGTTGTATTAAATCTTGATTTTAACTGGCTGATGAACAATGTTGATAACGATTTAATGCCGATATACAATTTAATGAAATATACGCTAAACAGAAGCTATGAACTTGGAATTAACTGTGAGTTGTACGGACAGATTTTCCAGGTAAAATGCGAAGTAGAAAAGACACGAGAGGAAAATAAAGCAGGATTTTAAAATGAAAATTGCAGTATTTGAAAAAAGACCTTATGAAGAAGAAATAATAAAAAAATTTGAAGCGGAAAATAACGTAGAAATAGTATCAACTGACGAAATACTGGATGAAAAAACAATTGATTTATGCGAAGGAGCTGACGGAATAACAACTCTCGGATATTCAATGTTAAATGCAGAGTTATTAGAAAAAATCAAAAAATACGGTGTAAAATACATATCAACAAGGACTATAGGGTATAATCATTACGATATAAAAAAAGCAAAGGAATTAGGTTTTAAAATATGCAACGTAACATACGACCCCAACGGTGTAGCTGATTTTACGGTAATGTTAATGCTGATAAGCATAAGAAAATATAAACCTGCGATGTGGAGGCAAAATGTAAATGACTACACATTAAACGGCTTAATGGGAATGGAAATGCGAAATCTGACGGTAGGAGTATTAGGAACAGGCAGAATAGGTGCAGCTGTTATAAAAAATCTGTCAGGGTTCGGGTGCAAAATTCTTGCATTTGATAAATACCAAAATGAAAAAATAAAAGACCTTGCTGAATATGTGGAATTTGATGAACTTTTGAAAACCAGCGATATAATAACAATCCATATGCCGCTAACGCAAGAGAACAGGGGAATAATAAACAAAGCCAATATTTCCAAAATGAAAACAGGGGTAATTATAGTAAATACTGCAAGAAGCGAGCTTGCAAACATACAGGATTTAATAGAAGGAATTGAAAGCGAGAAAATAGGCGCGCTAGCGCTTGACGTATTTGAAAATGAAGATGAAATATATCATCATTTTCTTTCAACAGACATCATAAAAAATAAAGATATGGCATATTTAAGACAGTTCCCGAATGTTGTGCTGACACAGCACATGGCATTTTTTACCGATTGCGCAACCAAGCAAATGATAACAAACAGCTTAAATGAATTGATGAGTCTGAATAAAACGGGTCATTGCACAAATGAATTATAAAAAAGACCGATATAAATCGGTCTTTTTAATTATCTGCTTCTTACTCTTGAAAGAAGTCTTAAAATTTCCAAATATAGCCACAAAATTGTAACAAGGAGCCCAAACGCACCGTACCACTCATACAAAGCAGGCAATGGAGCTTGAGTCCCGCGTTCAATAAAATCGAAGTCAAGAATTAAATTTAAAGCTGCAAAAATAGCAATAGCTGCATTTATAATGATTGTTATATTACTGTTTGCCGAAAAATAAGGTATATTAACGTGAAACAGCATTAAAACAAAGGCAATCAAATAAAAAACAGCGATTGCAGCCGTTGCGCAAAACACAACTGCTCTGAATTTTTCCGTAGCCCGAATAATTCCAGATTTAAAAAGGAGTGCCATAAGTATAACAACAACAAAAGTCATTGAAATAGCTTGAATAACAATCCCTTGGAATTGGGATTCAAAAAAGCAGGAAATACCCGATAGCGCTGCACCTTGCGCAAAAGCATAAACAGGCGCTAAATATGGGGTTGCTTTATGTGCAAAAGCGATAACTATCGCAACTATAAAACCAACAATAACACCGCCCATTGTAAGCATGTTAACATAGTCCATACGCTGAAGCATAAATTGGTAATACACTGCCCCCGCACCTAAGAGCATAATTAACGCCAAAAAAAGTAATTTATTTAAAGTTCCCGAAACACTCATCGGTCTTTCAGTAAGTACATAATCTGTTTCCAAAACAGAATCTTTTAAAATCGGATTAGAAGTTCTCATTTTACCTCCTTAAATATACATGTAGATTATAGCATATTTTAAACATACGTGAGATATTCACATGAGCATAAGCGAGGAAAAAAAAATGAAATCAAAAATTAAAGATATAAAAGCAAGGCAGATAATTGACTCAAGAGGAATTCCAACTATAGAAACCCAAGTTATACTGAAAAGCGGGACAACTGGAATAGCTTCAGTACCTTCAGGCGCTTCAACAGGCAAGTTTGAAGCGGTCGAATTAAGAGATAACGATAAAGCCAATTATTTTGGGAAAAGTGTATATAAAGCAATAAATAATATAGATAGAGTGATAAAGCCGTCACTTGAGGGTAAAAATATTTTTAATCAAAAAGAAATTGATTTAATAATGCTTGAAAAAGACGGAACAAAAAATAAATCTAAACTTGGCGCAAATGCAATATTAAGTGTATCTTTAGCATGTGCAAGGGCAGCAGCGAACGAATATAATCTGCCATTATATAAATACCTTGGCGGAATATACTCAATGACAATGCCAATACCGATGATGAACATCATAAACGGCGGAGCGCACTCAAATAACAAGCTGGATATTCAAGAATTTATGATACAGCCGGTCGGAAGCTGCAGTATAAAAGAGGG
>CANQZO010000005.1 GCA_947628355.1 Candidatus Gastranaerophilales bacterium
CACCTGTATTAGTTGCGGCAGGTTTGGCTTGCGGCGGTATTCAAATCGGAAAAGGTATATATAATCAAGTTAAAGCCAAAACTGATGACGAAGCAAGAAAAGCATGGCAGACAATCGGTACCGGTACATTTACCGTTGGCACTTCTGCTGTTGCGGCTAAGTCAGCTTTAAAAGTATCAGGTGTTGATACAAAAGGAATGTCTGTTTTGAGCGCAATTAAAAATTGTATCACCTCAGTGCCGAAAAATATAAGTAAAAGTATTAGTAATATTTCAATGTTTATAAAAAGTTCAATTCCTTCTTCATCAACACCTTCTGTTATAAAAGATAATCCAAACAATAGTCCAAATAAAAGTTCAAATAATAGTTCAAATAATAGTTCAAATAATAATACTGCCGAAGTAAACAATAACTCTCCGAAAACAGATAATGACATTATTGAACCAAAAAATAATATTACAGAAGTAAATAAAGATGTTATTAAACCAAATAAAGACTTAGACATCATTGAATGCGTTGTCTATAGGGATCTTACGGATTCCGTAAATAAACCCGCGCCGCAAAATAATTCATTAATTCCTACAGGCAGTAAACAACAATATTCACCATTTAGTGACAGAAGAACGATTGATGATTATTTTGTACAACAAATAAAAGACAGTTATTTACAACAACAGACAAATAATAACAACGGACAATTATTACTTGGTCCCGGAGTTTCGAAAAAAAGCTTCTTGAACAAGTTAAAAGATTTCTTTGAATTGTTCGGAATATTCTTTAAAAATAATAAATAAAAAAAGAGTTAATGCTAACTCTTTTTTATTTATTTAATTACACTCTTCTTTTGCGTGCAGCTTCAGATTTGCGTTTTTTCTTAATGCTTGGTTTTTCATAACGTTCACGGCGTTTTATTTCTGAAAGTATTCCTGCTTTTTGAATTTTCTTTTTAAATCTTTTTAAAGCACTTTCGATACTTTCATTATCACCAACTCGTACTTCAGGCATTTATTTTTCACCACCTTTTAGCTTATGTATTGATTACAGAAAGATGATAACAAGAACAAATTTATAATTCAAGTACATAAAAAGAAAGCCTGCCACTTTGGCAGGCTTTCAAATTTCCGTTTAAATTAACTAGTTAGGAATAGATAAATCCTGAGTTAATTTTAACCAAACATATTCTCCTTCATGAGCTTTATATGTTCTACCCGGAGTTGTTAAACCTGTAAGTAAACCAAGACCGGCACCAACAGGAGTACCAATAGCTACACCGTTACCATAGTGGTGATGACCTGTGAAGCCTGCAACACCAACACCGGCACCGGCACCGACTGCAGCACCGCCAACAGTGTAACCAACAGGTTTTGCCCATCTGTTTTCTGTTAATATACCGTTATGGTTTAATACTTCAGCTTTGAACGGAGTTACTATACCTGTAGGTAATGTCATTGATTCAAATTCTACAGTAACTTTATCGTTTTTATTCCACCATTTTTTAGGTTCAATATCGGTAATTTTAGCTTTCATTGTAGTTCCTGCAGGAATTACCGTTGTGTTGGTTTCTTCCGTATTTACATCATATTTAGCTGTGAAAGTAACAACATCACCTACACAAGCATCTTTTGATGAGAAATCAGAATAGAAATAACCTTTAAGTATGTTATCAGCTAAAACGATTTTTCTTAAATTAGTGATTTGAACTTCGTTAACTTCAGCTCTCTTAGTAACGTTTAAGTGTTCAACACCTGTAACTGTTTCTTTGCTGATATATTCTTTCTTAACAGCACCGATTTGTTGTTTTAATTTGTATAATAAAACAGCTGCTTCAGCTCTGTTTAACTTTTTGTTAGGTAATAATTCGTCTGCATCAGGATAATTTACATAAACACCCAAGTCAATTGTTTTAGCAAATTGACGAGTACCCCAAGCAGGGATTTCTTCTTTATCTTTAAACGGGTTTAAAGATTTAGTATTGCCTTTGAAATCTTTTGTAATATGACTGATTACAGAAGCTGCTTCTGTCTTTGTCATAATTCTGTCAGGTTTAAATGTACCGTCATTGTAACCGTAGATTAAACCGAGTTTGGATGATAACATAATATCGCTGTAATCATCTCTTGCTGATGTAACATCAGAAAACGGATTTGTTTCAGAAACTGCAATCTTTTTGTGTCCTAAAGTTCTCAATAAAGCTGAGTTGAAATCAGATCTTGAAACATCTTTTTCAGGTAAAAAAGCTTTACCGTCAAGTTGTAAAATACCGTCTTTTACAACAGCTGTAATTTCTTTGTTTGCCCAATAATCAGCGGGAACGTCACTGTAGACTTCCGCTTTTGCTTGGTTTAGAGCTCCCATCATGAAAAGTACAGCAAACATAGCTAGAATCTTTTTCATTTTTTTCTCCATTTTTTAAATGTAAAACTAAACTAATCGCTTAAATTATATAATAATACTTTTTATAATGCAAATAATAATTTTAATGCTGGAAAAAATTTTTGTTTATATTATAATCAAAATATAAATCGGACTTGTAGCTCAGCTGGTAGAGCAGTTGACTCTTAATCAATTGGTCGGGGGTTCGAATCCCCCCAAGTTCATTTTTACATTGATAATTAAATATAGTTAACATTATGAAATTATGGGCATGTGGTGGAATGGTAGACACGCCAGTCTTAGGAACTGGTGCGTAAGCGTGGGAGTTCGAGTCTCTTCATGCCCAGTTTTAAAAGAGGATAAGTAGTTAACTACTTATCCTTAAATTTTTTTGCAGAGACGAGAACTCCCACAGAGCAAAGCTCTGTAAAGTTCGAACGCGAGCGAGCAGAGGCTGAAGTGACGTATGCGTAGAGCATTCGTCACGAAATGCCGTTTCGTGCGAGGGAGCAAGACAGTCTCTTCATGCCCGGTTTAAAAGAGGATAAGTAGTTAACTACTTATCCTCTTTATTTTCTGTTTTTTTTGCTGATTCTGCTTTTATTCTTTTTATTTCTTTTTTTTGCCATTTGTATTTTCCATACTTTTCAGCTTTTTGAAGATAATTCAGTGCTTCCTCTTGGTTATGTGAACAAAGGCTTTTACATACCATCATTATATAATAGTGATATAAAAAGTCATAGTCATAACCTTCTAATAGATTATTTTCTATAATCGCAGAAATTTCTTTTCGAACTTCTTTTTCTTCTTGGTGTTTATCAATATTATGCAATAAATGCATTTTGCTCATCTTCAATTTTTGAACAGCAATATTGTTTTTATTATATATTTTTTCAGCTGTTTGTATTGCACTATCCAGTTTTTTAATTGCATTGTTATAATCGTTTTTCTTTGCATATATAAATGCAATTTCAACTTCAATTTCGTATGTATCTCTTGTGATATAGGTTTTTTGTAATGATTTTAAGATTTTTTCAGCTTTTGTAAAATAACTTAGTGCTGTATCATCTTGCTCCATGCTTCGATAAATTTCACCTTTTAATTTATTTGTCATATAAAACGGGTATGAGTCTGCTGATGTAGCTTTTGCATAATATCTTTCGGCTTCATTCAAGTAGTTAAGTGCTTCTTCATTTTCTCTATGATTTCTTTTTAATTCTGCTGCTTTTTTCAACGCATTTCCATATTTTATAGGAACAATGTTTTTATATGGTTCTGACAACTGAAGCATTTTTGCTAAATATTTTTCATTATTATTGCTTTTATAAAAATTGTTATAATAATTTATGTAATCTTCATATATATTAAACATATGCAGACTGTTTTTACTGTATTCGTTTTGTGCTTTTTCTGCTTGTTTATCTATTATTTTTTTTACTGACTTGAAATCTTTTATTGAATAATAATAATCTTTATAAAAGTGAGTAGTATTGTCTTTATAATTAATACCGTTAGCTTCGGCAAGTTTTATATTTTTATCCAATATTTCAACTGCCTTATCCTGCATATTTTTGCATATATAATATGTTACTAATAGTTGATTTAAATCAATTTCGGCTCTGATTTTTTCCTCACCTGCAGGTATTTGAGAAAGCAATTCTTTTAATTTATTCTCATTTTTCAAAAATTCATCAAATTGATAGCTGTCTAATAGAAAATAAGAATAATCTGCGTAATAATCAAACATAACTTTAGGATTGGAGGAATATTCTTTATTTATTAAGTTTTGTAAAGTTTTTAATTCTTGTTTTGCTTCATTGAATTTCTTTAATGAATTGTAAAACCAAGCCTTTTGTTTTGCTATTAGCATTTTTTGATTTATATCGTCGGTTGATATATCGTTATATGCAGTTAAAGCATTTTCAAATTGCTCGTACATTGAATAAAAATTTCCCAACTCAAGATTATACCTGTTTTTCAGACCTTTATTGCCAAGTTCACCGGTTGTTAAGTTATCAATTTTGATTAAGGCCTCCATACTTGTTAAAGGGTTCCCGATATGGTTGCCTTCATGAACAGAATTAAAGTATGAATCTATGTTTTGGAATGAATTTTCTTCTGCCATAACTGCTGTTGATTTAGCAGCATTATTTGTATCAGCGTAAACTGAAACAGGTGTCATTATACAGAATAATGAACATAACAATACAGCATTAATTATACATTTTTTAGTTCGTGACATATATACTCTCCTATTTATTAAACTTAATTCCCTATGATTGAAAGAATTAAAACACAATTATTATATATTATAACTTATTGTAAAAATAGTGTATATCTTTTATATAAAAGTTTAATGTTTCTACATTATTATGATTACTTTTGTTGCCATAAAAAATGTTTTAACATATAATTTTTGTAGATTTGGAATAAGTATTAAAATATAATAAATAGTTTAAGTGAGGTAAAAATGAACATTAGAAAGAATTTGGCGGCAATTATGTTAAGTTTAACATTGCTGCTTACAGGTATTTCTTCCGCCCTTGCTAAAGATTATTCGGATGTTCCGGATGATTATTGGGCAGCAGAAGAAATTGAAGATGTGGTTACAAAACAAATAGTTCCCATTTATGGAGATAAGACATATCGTCCGTTGGAAAAAGTACCCAGAGTTGAATGGACTGCTTGGTTATTAAGAGCTTTAGGATTGAGTCAAGCCCCTATTACTGCAACTCCTGCGTATTCGGATGTTACGGACGCTACTTTCGGATATGAAAATATTGCAAGATCTGATCAATTTGGTTTGATTTACGGTTATACCGACGGTGAATTTAAACCTCAAAGATTTATTACTAAGGTTGAAACTGCTTCTATTATGAGCCACATTACAAAAGATACCGAAGTTGATACTTCAGTTCTAAGTCAATTCGCTGACTCTGATCAAATTCCGGATTGGGGTGTTTTACCTTTTTCTAAGGCTATTAAATACGGTTTATATGTTAACTGGCCTTTAGAAACAGAATTAAATCCTAACAGAGAACTTAACAGAGCTGAAGCTGCAGTTCTTCTTGCAAGATTAATGAAAGCATTGGATTTGGTTTCCGACGATAAAAAGGCTGCTGAACCTGCCGAAGAAAATGTAGCAGAAGAACCGCAAGAGTACGTTCTTTCTGTTGAACACCTTGATAATTACAAACGTGCTGTAGTTGACAGAGTATCTATTACAAATTTAAGAAGAATTATTTTAGCTAAGAACGTATTTAAAGTTTCTTTCGTTGAACCTTTTAATTCAACAAAACACCAGATTGGTGATGTTATTCCTTTCTATTTTAAGAATGATGTTAAAACTCTTGAGGGAACTTTACTTATTCCTGCTAATACAAAATTGTATGCATCAATTGCAGAATTAAAAGATAAAAGATGGATTAATAAAAACTCTGAAGTATATTTACACTTTGAAAAAATGGTATTCCCGAACGGGCATGAATATCCCTTTATTGCAAGAGTGTTAAATAATGATGAAGGTGTATTAACTGAAAATAAATGGCTTAAACCGTTAGAATATACTGTAGCAGGTGCGGCAATCGGCGGTGCTGCTATCGGACTTCCTGTCGGTGAATCTGAAGGCAGATCCGGAGACGGTATGGCTATCGGCTTCCCGACCGGTGCCGGTGTTGGTTTATTGGCAGGCTTCTTAACTCCCGGTGTTAACTACAAAGCAAGAGCTAATGAAGATGTATTTATTGAATTAAAAGTTGATTGCAGTTTATACAATGATTATGTTAATCAAACTACAACTACAACAAGAACAATAACCACAACTTCAAGTGACGGTTCGGAGACTACCGAAACTACTACAATACAAGAATAAATTTTAAATTTCTTAAAAATAAAAATCCTCCGATAATATCGGGGGATTTTTGTTGTAAAACCATGTCATTACCATTATAATAACTTTATGGAAAATCTTGATTTATATTTTAAAAATTTAACGGGAAAAGATGAAACAAAAGCATTGCAGGCTGCCGAATTTCTGGTAAATTCAGCTTGCATTGATTTATTTAAAAACCTTGTGGATAAATCCGATTATTTATTTGACTTTGTAAAAAATAATGTTGCAAAACGTATTGAAACTGTAGTAAGTAAAGAAAATTTTACTAATTTAATAAAATTTTTTGTAATATATTCGACTGACTATGACGATTTATTTGCTTCAATTTTAGCTAAACATGCCAATCAAGATTTAACTGATGATATATTTGAAATATTAGAAAACGGTACTATTGACCAAAAAACATATGCGGCCAAGTATTTTTATTATATCCCCGATACAGTTGCATTGGAAATTCTTAGTAAATATGCTTTCTGCGATGAAGAAAACCTTGCATATAATTCTGCAGAGGCTTTAGGACAAATGCAGGATGATATTTCTTATGATATTGCTTTAAGCCTTTTAACTTCTAATGACGACTTTGAGCGTTTAAAAGCAGTTAAATTTTTTACTGCATATAACAGAAATTATCCGCTAAAAGAAATAATTAAAACTATGAAAAATTCTAAAATGGCGGAAAATATTGCGGGTCAAATTCCTTACTGTATAAGTTTAAAGTCTTTGCTTGAGGCTGATTTATCCGATGCGCTTGATATTATTGATAATATACTTACCGGTTTTGGAGAAATTCTACCTCTGGCTGATATATTTCAATTTGAAATGTATGATTGTCTTGAAATTTTAATTAATAAAAATAAAATTGATAATGAATTTTCTTCCAAAATAGCTCAAGTTTTATTAAAATCATTAATTAAATTTAAGTTATTTTTCGATAATCAAGAGTATGTTTTTGATGAGAATAAAGATACAAAATATGAAATTAACTCTGTTTTTAAACTGCTTCAATCTCAAAACAATGAGTTTTGGAATAAACAGAAAGAATTTGCCGTTGCTCAGTTAAATAAATCAAAAGCAGATATTTTATCGATTTTGCCCGTTATTTCCGAGCTGAAAATAACAGGTGTTATTGGTGAAATTAAAAATCTTTTAAAATCTGATGATGAAATAATTATTTGTGAAGCCGTAAGCACTTTAAAACAATTAAATGCACTTGATGAAACCGATAAAATTTCAGCATTATCTAAAGTTTCAAATCCTAATATTAAGGCAATTATTGAAAACTCTTAATTTTTTAAAATACAATTTTGCTAAAATCAGCAATTTGTGCAAATTTTTGCTTTATTGTATTTAAAAGGTTTATTCTGTTTTGTTTGATTTTATCATCTTTATCCATAACAAGCACCTTTTCAAAAAAGTCTGATATGTATGGAATAAGAGCTGTTAATTTTTCTTGTAAATCTTTATAAGACAATTGTTTTTCATCAATAACGGAAGCATTTTTCCATAATAATATTTCGCTTTCGTTATTTAATAGTGTATTATCCACAATGCCAAACAGCGTTTCATTTTTTATTATTCTTATTATTCTGTTTATACTTTCGTGAAATTTTGCATAATCATTTTGTTTTATTATATCGGTAACTACATTCAACCTTAATATGAAATCCTGTAAATCAGATAATACGTCTTTTTCGCTTATACATGCTTCAAGAACGTCATGTTTGTATTTATCTGAAAGTAAAATAATGAGTCTTTGTTCAAAAAATTCTTTAATATTTCTAAATAAAGTTTCTTTATTTTCAACATTTACAGGTAGTATATCTATTGTTTGTTTTATTAAATCAGAAAGATTAATTTTTAATTGTTTTTGTAATACGGTTTTTAGAATGCCTAGTGTTGCACGTCTTACGCCCAGCGGGTCTTGTGAACCTGATATTTTCTTTCCGTCGGCAAATACGGTAACAACAGTATCTAACTTGTCGGCAATACCGACCACTTGACCTTCAATGCTTTGAGCGACTTGTGAATCGGCATTTAACGGGAAATAATGTTCCATTATACCTTGTGATACTTCTTTGGTTTCTCCGCTTCTCAGTGCATAATCGGCCCCAATGTATCCCTGCAGTTCTGTAAATTCAAACACAAGTTTTGTCACCAAATCCGCTTTGCACAGCAGAGCGCATCTTTCAATTTGCACGGACTCTACATTTAATTGCTTTGCTATAGATTTTGACAATGTAACAATTCTTTGGGTTTTATCGTAAACAGAGCCAAAGCCCTTTTGGAATGTAACTCCTTTTAAATCTTCAAGGTAGGAAATTAACGGTTTTTGAGTGTCTTCATGAACAAAAAATACCGCATCTTCCAATCTTGCCTTAACAACTCTTTCATTCCCCGCTTTTATGTTGTCAAAAGTGTTTCCTACATAGTTACTTATTGTTATAAATCTATTTAATAATTTTCCGTCTTTATATAAGGGAAAATACCGTTGATGTACTGCCATTACGGTTACTGCAACTTTTTCCGGAATTTGAAGATATTTTTCTTCAAATGAGCATATAACGGGTATCGGCCATTCGGTAATGAATGTTACTTCATCCAATAAGTCTTCATCTATAACTATATCGGCATTAATTTCTTGGGCTTTTTCTTTTGCAAGTCTTATAATAGTTTCTTTTCTTTTTTCAACATCAGCAATTACATTTGCTTTTTCAAGTGTTTCAAGGTAATTATCAGGTGAATCGATTTTTACTTCCGTTTTGGAGAACCGATGCCCGCGTGAAATGTTGGAGGCTTTTACATTGGCGTAATCAAATTCTATTATTTCATTGTTTAATAATGATACAATCCACCTTATCGGGCGCTGAAATTTAATATCCAAATCAGCCCAGCGCATAAAGTGTGTTCCTTTTAGTTTGGAAATGATTTCGGGTGCGATGGATTTTAAAATATCTTTTGTAAGTTTTCCTGTTTGTTCAATCTTCGCCCAAACATAATTATCTTTTAAGTATAAATTTTCGGGATTAACATTGTTTTTAGAGGCAAAACCTAAGGCGGCTTTAGTTAAATTATTATTTTCATCATAAGCAATATTTGCGATAGGACCTTTAATGTTTTTTTCAACATCATCTTGTTTGTCGGGCAGTCCGTCTATAATTACGGTTAATCTGCGCGGAGTTGCGTATGTTTTAATTGTATTATATTTTATTTCATTTTCTTCAAGTGATTTAGCAAATTCCGTCTTTAATTGTTCCATAGCTGACGGAATAAATTTATATGCCAGTTCTTCCGTTCCTATTTCAAGTAAGTATTTATTCATAATATTGCCTCGTAAAAATGTTACAGGTTAATTATATTATAAATAAAATTGAATTGTTGCAATTTTTTTTTGCTTAGAATATAATAAGTTGCGTTGGGATCGTAGCTCAGTTTGGTTAGAGTGTCTGCCTGTCACGCAGAAGGTCGCGAGTTCGAGCCTCGTCGGTCCCGCCATTTAAAAGGAGGGAGTAAGCCCTCTTTTTTGTTGAATGTATGGAAAAAAGAGGCGAGAACTCAGTAAAGAGCCTCGTTGCTATAGCTCTAAGCGAGCAAAAGCGAGCGATAGAGAGTACCTGCTTGGCGGTCCCGCATTCAAAAGGAGGTTGAATTACCCTTTCTTTGTTGAGTGTGTGGCAAAAAGAGGCAAGAACTCAGTGAAAACCTCCTTAAAATTGTCTGTAAGTGAAAAAATAAAGCTATAAGAATATTATCGGAGATAAAAGATGAGTAAAAAAATTATAATAATATCAACAAGTTTAAGAGATAATGCAAATTCTGAAATTTTAGCTCACAGAGCCGAACAGGGTGCAAAAGAGTCAGGACACATCGTAGAGTTTATAACATTAAAAAATAAAAATATACAGTTCTGCAAGGGGTGTCTTGCCTGCCAAAAACTCGGACATTGCGTAATTGATGATGATGCAAATGAAATAACGGAAAAGATGAAAAATGCTGATGTTATAATCTGGGCGACTCCTGTTTATTATTATGAAATGTCAGGACAGATGAAAACAATTATAGATAGAGCCAATTCATTATATAAAACAGGTTATAACTTTAAAGACATATACGTTATCACAACATCCGCTGAAGCAGGTGAAGATATTGTTCAAACCGTAATAAACGGATTAAAAGGATGGATGGCATGTCTGCCCGGAACAGAATTAAAAGGTTTTGTTAACGGCGCAGGTGTTGAAAATCCTTCCGAAGTGAATAATATACCTGATTTACTTGCGCAGGCTTATAATATGGGAAAAAATATTTAAGTAATAATTATTATTTATTTTTTTCAAAGTATTCCGTTATTTCTTCAACATGTCCGTCTACATCTACTTTTTCCCATGTTTTTACGATATTGCCGTCTTTATCCAGTATGAATGTTGTTCTTTGAATATTATTTATATCTTTATTATGGTCCTTAAATGCTTCTTTTAACTTATTTAATTTATCCGATAAAAGTATGAAATTTAACTTGTGCTTAGCTTGAAATTCAAGGTGATCTTTAATTTCATTAGCACTTACACCTATAACATTTGCATATTCTTTTAATTTGTCCATAGCGTCGCGAAATCTGTGTGCTTCTTCGGTGCAAACGGGTGTATCGTCTTCCGGATAAAAATATAATATTACATTTTCACCTTTAAAATCTGCGAGTTTATAATTCTTTTTTTCTCCCTTTTCATTTATTCCTTCAAGTTCAATATCTAAATAATGCATAATAATCTCCTTTTTTTTACAGTTTAAAATGCATTTTGATTTTTGGCTTTATTCTCTAAGTAAGTAAACAAGGTAATTTTAAACAAATGTAAAAGAAAATTAATATATGAAACTTTATTAATTTAAAGAAGTCTTATAGTCCTAAAGGGGAAATAAACAAATAATTAATTTTATATTATAATTGGAAGTAATAAGGAGAGAGTTGTGAAAGATTTTTTTAAAAATTCAACATTAATAGCATTGTCACTGATGATTGTCAGTATTTCCTGCTGCAGAAGCAATACAGCAATGGCGCAATCGGATACGGAATTATATGATTCCGTTTGGAAAATTGTTAATACAAAGTATTTGGACAAAACAAAAAACGGGCAGGATTGGACAAGGTGGAGACATAAATATGACGATAAAATTAAGACTCCCGAGGATGCTTATGTCGCTATTGATACTATGATTGCAAGTTTGAATGACAGATATACCAGATTTGTACCTCCGAAAGAATTTGAAGAAGAAAAAAATGCAATAAAAGGCTCATTGTTTGGTATTGGCATTCAAATCGGACTTCGTGACGGTAAAATTTTAATTATATCTCCGATAGAAGACACGCCGGGGGAAAGGGCAGGTTTGCTTGCGGAAGATGAAATCCTTTCCATAGACGGAGTTTCCACTAAAGATATGACTATTGATAAAGCTGCCGATAAAATCAGAGGTAAAAAAGGCACTATGGTTGAATTGTTGATTAAACGTAAGGGTGTACCCAATAAAGTTTATAAAGTTGAAAGGGATGAAATTGAAATTAAATCAATTTCGGTTAAAGTTCCCGAAAATATTAAAATGGATGACAGAATAGGCTATATAAGATTAAGTTCTTTTATGGGACGTAATGTCGGTACCGAATTTAAGGATATAATGACAAAATATAAAAATAAAGAGGGTATTATAATTGACCTTAGAGCTAATACCGGCGGGCTTTTAAATAATGCCATTTATATAGCTGATTTGTTCCTTGATGATGAAATTATTGTAAGTACTGTTGATAGGGACGGTTATAAGGATACATCGCGCTCGACAAAAAAATATTTTTCAACACAGCCTCTTGTAGTCCTTATAAATAAAGGCAGCGCGTCTGCAAGCGAAATTTTATCGGGGGCTTTAAAAGATAATCAACGTGCTATTTTAATCGGTGAAAATACTTTCGGGAAAGGACTTGTTCAAGAAGTTAAAAGTTTGACTCCGTTTGGTGCGGGTTTAAATATTACAATTCAAAAGTATTTAACTCCGAATGATACCGATATTAACAAAAAAGGTATTGCACCCGATATTGAGGTAAAAATTACCGAACAAAACATAAAAGATAAAGATGACGTTCAGCTCAAAAAGGCGCAGGCTGTTTTACTGCAAATGATTGAAAATGAAAAACTTTCAGTTAACCGTTAATTTTGTGGTAAATAATTTGAGCGGCATTTAATACGGGATCAATAGCTGGAGAATACGGAGGTGAATAAGGTAAATCCAAATTCATAAACGACTCCAGCTTTGTTTTGCTTAATATCGCGGGAATTACAGTATTTATTCTTTGGTTTACATCACCTTCGCCTATGCCTTGTATCCCTAAAATTGTTTGAGTGTTTTTATCTGCTATTAATTTTAATGTCATAGTGCCTGTGTTCGGCATATATCCTGCTTTATCACGTTTCGTTACAATTGCATATTCGGGTTTAAATCCCAGTTCCGTTGCTTCTCTGTAACTTATTCCTATTATGGATATTGTTAAATTAAAGTATTTTGTTATTGTTGAATTTAATATTCCGTCAAAAAAACAGCTTCCGCCCGCAATATTTATCGCGGCACAACGTCCCTCTTTATTTGCGGTAGAACCCATTGGCACCCAGGTGTACCTGTTTGTTACAAGATTATAATTATCAGTACAGTCCCCGACGGCATATATTCCCTGTTTTGAGGTTTTTAATGTCTTATCTACTTTTATACTGTTATTTATACTTAATTTTATTCCTGTTTCTTGCAGAAAATCCGTGTTTGGTCTTACTCCCGTTCCGAGAATTACAAAATCCGTTTCAATTTCTTTGCCTGAAGCGGTTATAACTTTTTGTACTTCTCCCTTTTCATTCCCCATAAATGCAACTACTTCTTCATTTGTATATATGCTGACCTGTCCCGGATTTCTGCCTATTATATAATCCGTTACCATTTGCGAAAAGTCCTCGTCAAACATTTTTAATATTTGCGAGTTTCTCTCTATTAAAGTTACGTTTATATTATTTTGCACCAAGGCTTCCATTAATTCTATTGAAATATAACCCCCGCCTAACAGCACAGCCTTTTTTGATGTCTGCATTTTTTCTTTTATTGCTATTCCGTCTTGGATTGTTCTTAGGGTAAATATATTTTTTAAATCAATATTCGCAATGTTAGGAATTACGGGAATTGCCCCTGTTGCAATTACCAGTACATCATAATTAACTTCATATTTATTCCCCGATATTAAATCCTCCAATAGAACAGTTTTTTCTTCCGTGTTTACTTTTAAACATCTTTGTTTAATGTGAACTTCAATATTTTGCTTTTGAAAATCCTCGGGAGTTCTTAGTATTAATGTATCGGGGCTTTGAATTATATTTTCTATATAATACGGCAGACCGCAAGCCGAATAAGATATTATTTCCTCCTGCGTATATAAATCTATTTTTATATCGGGGTCTTGCCGTCTTAATTTCGCGGCGGTTTTCGGACCTGCTGCCCCGCCGCCTATTATTACTACTTTATCTGTCATATTTTTTACCCTTTAAAATATCATTCTTTGCAGTTCTATTCCGCTTATTTCCAATAATGCTTTTTCTACATTTAAAGCATTATCTTCACTTTCTATCTGCAATAAAATTATTCCCGTGCTTGAACAAAATATTGATGAATTGTTTATCCCTATTCGCAATTTTATAATGCAGTTGAACTCCGTTAGTATCTTTTGCAGTTCAACCGCATTATTTTCTTTATCCGGAAGTTTTATTCCTATTATTACGGTCATAATTTGTTAATCTTTTATTTCAAGTTTTTTTGTCTTTTTATCTTCCGTTTCTAATTTGGGTAAATGTAAATCAAGTATTCCTTTTTTCAGCTCTGCCGTTGATTTTTCAACATCAACTTCATAAGGGAAATATATTGTTCTTGAATAGTTTCCGTATCTGAATTCCGATTTATGATATTTATGTTTTTTATCTTCTTGTTCTTTTTCTATTTCTTTATTGGCTTCTATTTTTACGTAGGATTTATTTATATCAATATTGATATCTTCTTTTTCAATCCCCGGAAGTTCTACTTTTACGCAGTAATAATCGTCATATTCTTTAACGTCTACGGGCATTGCCATTCCGTTTAATTCCTGATGAAAAATATATTCGGGAAACAGGTTATCAAAACTTCTTTGAAGTATGGAATTAATATCCTCATTTAAAGTATTTAAAAATGTATCGGGCTTTTTAATTAAATATTTCATGTTCATCTCCTATGCAGTTTACTTTCTTTTCGTAAACAGTCTGCACGAAAATGAATAGTTTTTCATTACCTTAGGGACTAATAGCCTTGATTAAATTTCTTCAACAGGCTCCGCTGAATTTAATTGTTTTTTCTTAAGTTTATTAACTACTTTATCTACAAGGAAATCGTATGATTTCATATCTTTAATTTTTTCGGAGAACTCTTTAACAAGCATTTCTTCTACCATGGAGCGAAGTTTCATATCTTCTTCAACAAATTGATTTTCTTCAATGATAGAGTCAAGAAGTGCATCTTTTGTTTGGGCATTTTTACTGCTTGAAAAATTAAGCCATTGATTTTTCGGCTTCACATTTTTCATTTCTTTTACTAATTTAAAGTTTTTTAGATTGAACATTTTATGCAAACTTCTCCATTTTTAAACGATACATCTTGAACACTTTTTGCATTGGACTCCTTTATATATGATAAAACATTTTCCATACTTTGTATAGTCTTCATCTTTTCCATAATGGAATACATTACTAAATCGTATAATAATGAATTATGCTTTAATTTTGGGAATTCTTCATGTAATATTCTTGATACCATTAATGCTAATTTATCATTGTTTGAGTATTGTTCATTTATCGGATTAGTCATGGATGATTTTGATATTACTTCGTCATGCCCTAAATTGTTTTGTCCTTTAATCCACTCAATAGTTACTTTTTGTTCGTTTTTTAACATTTCTTTTACCTTTATTTTCCGAATTACATCCGAGTTAAAAAAGAAGCATGAATATTTCAGATTTACAAAAAATTGAAAATGATTTACAAAACTTCACAATTGCCATTATTAAAAAATGTAAATTTCATAAAATCATTAGTAAATTTTATAATATGTTTTGTTTTTTTGTCCGTAGTATATAAAAAAATAATGTGAAAGGTATTATATGGCGGATTTATCAGTAAAAAAAATTACGGCGAAATCGGTAAATTTAACTCAAAATAGCGGTTCAGGTCAATATGAAAAGTTAAAAGCGAAGTATGAACAATTTAAGGCTAAATATAAGGCAAGTGATTTCGTTAATGCCCCTACATTATTAGAACAAGAAATTAAATTATTAAAAGATTTAAAAGCCGCGGCTCTAATGGAAAACGTGCCCGAAGAAGAAATAAAATATATTGATGAACGAGTAGACGAAATAAGTAGAGGATTAAAACAACAGGATGATGTTTATACTAATAATCAAAATTCGCATATTACGTTTGTCCATTCTAAATATGGTGCTGATATAGTCAGACGTAATGTTCAAGAAAACATAAGAAACTTAAAATTTGATACAATCTCCTTTGAAACATTATTGGAACAAGCTGAAGATCCTGAGCTAATAAGAAACTTTGCTGCTCAGCTTTCGCAAAATGATATTTCTCTTGAAGATGTTATTGAAATTATTAATATGCTTTCAATTCCTTCAATTAATGAAAACGGTATGGAAACAGGTAAATTTGCGCTCTCCGAGCAATCCGTAAAATCAGTAATTACGGCTCAAGGTGCAATACATTTATTCGCCGAAAATGAGAAAAAAGAAGTAAAAAGCCCCGTATATAATCTTGATGTTGATTATGAATATTCCGATAAAGGATTTTTAATCAAACGTAAAAACCAAGTAATTTATTCACAACAATTTGACCCTTATGATATATTGAAAAAGCCGACGGCGCAGGAAAAACATCAGCAGTATGAAAATTCTGTTAAAGCTAAAGAACGTCGTATTTTGTTTGATTTTATAAAAAAATACAAAGATGGAAATGGGGTTATTCCTTACCAGTATGCTATGGCGGCTTTACATTTAAGAAAATCGGGAATTGTTAACGGAGAACTGTTAAATTTACTTGATTCTTGCATTATTGGCGGCGGAAAAGTAAACAGAAATAAATTATATAAGATAGCTGAATTGAAGAAAGCCGGTGCTGTTAGCGAAGACATTTTAAAAATACTTGATAAATGCAGAGTAACTCAAGACGGAAAATATAACTCAAAAGATGTTGATACTGCAATAGGCTTAACACAAGCTGTTCTTGGTGCGAAGCAGGTTTGTGAACTGCTGCCGATTTTAAAAGATTTAGCTTCCTCGAAAGCAAATGTTTATAACGCTTATGATTTTGTTACCGGAGCTTCTCAATACTTTAAGAACAAAGATAATCTTGTGCAATTGGTTAAAATGTGTATGACTGACGATAATATATTAAATGAAGATGCAATTGATATGATTGATACAATGTTCTTTAATGAAACAAATAATTTAACAGAAGAAGAATTTATGGAATATGCAAAAAAATTGCTTCAAGTCGCAAAGGGCTCAAATGATAGTGTGTCTGACGCTGCCGACAGCATTTGTTACGGATTAAGTGAATTAAATGCTTCTTTAAGTGAAACAATCAATATTTTACAACTTTGCCAAGACTCCAATGGTAATTATAGTCAAGAGTTAAGTGATATGATTTGGACAATCGGGGTTAATGACAAGTACAAATCCGAATGCAGTGCTGATGATATTAAAAAACTTATAAATATCTGCAAAAAAGAAGACATTGTTGACCCTGATAAAATTGCAGAGGTAATGACATTAGTTAAGAAAAATACTCCGATAAAAGATATATTAACTTCATTTAAAAATTAATCGCCGTATTTGTCATTCTCTATCCATACATAAGTTTTAGGCAGAGTTGACGCAAACGGATTATTTATGTCTTTGTGATTTATCGGATCAGATACATAGGTATTAATCTTATTTATTCTGTTTTTTATTTCATTAAAATAAGTTTTAATATTCATATTTCTTCCAACATTTATTTTAATTATGATATGGCTCAAGGTAAAAATTAATGCTCAATATACTGATTTTTTGATAAAAAATTAAACTTATGTATAATATACTTATGAAAAAAAAGATTTTAATAACGGATGATACAAGCTCTTGGCTTTTATTCCACAAGGAACTTATTGAAGAATTATACGGAAATTTGTTTGAAGTTACTACTGCTTCAAGTGCATTTGAGGCATTAGATATAATAAAACACAATACGGAAGATCCTTTTGTTTTAATAATAACGGATTTACAAATGGAAACCGCTCATGAACCAAAACTTGCGGGTGAATGGCTCATTGAAAATATCCGAGAAATTAAAGAGTATAAAAGTGTAAATATTGTTATAATCTCAGCTGTGTATAATATTGAACAAATTGCAAAAAGTTATGATGTTGAGTGTATTTCTAAGCGCTTGCTTATAAGAAATAAACTGCTCATGAAATTTATGTTTGAAAAATTAATGCCGTTTTTAGATAAAATATAATTTATGTTTGTGTTAGTATATATTTGATTATGGTTAACCTTAACATGTCGAAATATACAATAATAACACTGGATGAAGCACCATCAACAAATAGCTGGGCATTGGAAAATATATCATGTCTGGATGACGGAGCTGTTGTATATACTGCAAAGCAAACAGCAGGCAGGGGCAGATATAACAGAAAATGGGTTTGTGATGAGTCTGATAATATTTACATGTCTTTGGTATTAAAACCAAAAAGTGCGGATAATTATCCTTTTGCAAACTTAACACAGTATTTATCAGTTGTTGTATGCAGGTTATTAAGTTCGGAATTTTTATTAAATGCACGGATAAAATGGCCTAATGATATTTTGGTAAACGGTGCAAAGATTTCGGGTATTTTAGCGGAAGCCTATACCCATAACAATAAAATTGAAGCTGTTATTTTAGGTTTGGGTTTAAATATTAATATGAAGCAGGAAACTTTAGACAAAATTGATCAAAAAGCAACTTCAATTTCAGCGGTTACGGGGAAAAATTACAACAGTGAAACCGTTTTGAAAAAATTAATCGACACTTTTTATGAGAGTTATGATGAATTTGTATCTTTAGGTTTTAGCTGTATAAAAGATCTTTATATATCAAAATGTGATTTTCTCGGTAAAAATATTTTAATAAGTGAAAACGGAGAAAAAAAGCAATATTTTGCTAAAGCAATAGACAGTGACGGATTATTAATTGCTTTAAATGAAAATAATGAAGAATGTAAGATAATAACAGGAGATTTACTATGTTAACTGAAGGTTTAACATTAATGGGCACAGGCATGGGAACGGTATTCTCGTTTCTTGTTATTTTGTGGATGGCAGTAAGCATAATGGGAAATGTTATCGGATATTTGAATAAAATATTTCCCGAAAAGGCGCAGCAAACGGCTGCGGTTACAACGCAAACCGCAAATAGCGATGTTGAGCTTGCAATAGCGATTGCGGCAGCGAAATACAGAAAATAATAATATCAGATATAAGAGGGTAAAGAAAATGACAAAAAAACAAATTAAAGTAATGGATACGTCATTCCGCGACGGATTTCAATCCGTATACGGCGCAAGAGTATTCACAAAAGATTTTTTGCCTGCACTTGAAGCGGCAGTTGCGGCAGGATTAAAACACTTTGAAGTCGGCGGCGGCGCAAGATTTCAATCACCTATATTTTATTGCAATGAAAATGCATTTGATATGATGGATACAATCAGAAAAACAGTGGGTCCCGATATTAATTTGCAGACTCTTGCAAGAGGTGTAAATGTTGTGGGACTTGATTCTCAACCCCGCGATATAATTAATCTTCACGCAAAAATGTTTAAAAAACACGGTATGACAACAATCAGAAACTTTGACGCTTTAAATGACGTTAATAACCTTATTTATTCTGGACAGTGTATTGTTGATAACGGATTAAACCATGAAGTTACAATAACAATGATGGAATTACCGATAGGCTGCACGGGCGCTCATGACGCAGCATTCTACGAAAGAGTGCTTCGTTCAATATTAGATGCTGGAATACCGTTCACTTCTTTAGCATTTAAAGATGCGTCGGGTACTTCAGCACCTCAAAAAGTATATGAAACTGTTAAAAGAACAAGAGAAATCTTGGGTGAAAATGCTCATATAAGATTTCATTCGCACGAAACGGCAGGTACGGGCTTATTGGCATACAGAGCTGCATTAGACGGCGGTGCAGATGGTATTGACCTTTCTATGAAGCCTGTATCGGGCGGTACTGCACAACCTGATATCGTTTCAATGTGGCACGCTTTAAAAGGTACGGATTATGACCTCGGTGTTGATATTGAAAAAATATTGGAAACCGAAGAAATATTTAAAGAATGTATGAAAGATTACTTCTTACCGCCTGAAGCATTGGCAGTAAATCCGGTTATTATATCTTCGCCTCTGCCGGGCGGAGCTTTAACCGCCAATACTCAGATGATGAGAGATAACGGAACAATGGACAGATTCCCCGAAGTTGTTGCTGCAATGAAAGAAGTTGTTGAAAAGGGCGGATTTGCTACATCGGTTACACCAGTTTCGCAATTCTATTTCCAACAGGCTTATGCAAATGTAATGTTCGGACCTTGGAAGAAAATTACAGAGGGATACGGAAAAATGGTTCTCGGCTACTTCGGAAAGACTCCATGCGAGCCTGACAGCGAAGTAATAAAAGAAGCCTCCGAACAATTAGGACTTGCGCCTACAACAGAAACCGTACTTGACTTAAATGATAAAGATCAGAATAAAGGTATTGAACCTGCGAAGAAAATGCTTGCAGATGCAGGGTTAGAGCAAACGGAAGAAAATATATTTATAGCAGCGGCATGTAAAGAAAAAGGTATTGCATTCCTGCAAGGCCACGGAACAATCGGTGTAAGAAAAAATGAACCTGCCAAGGCAGAAGCTGCGG
>CANQZO010000006.1 GCA_947628355.1 Candidatus Gastranaerophilales bacterium
GTGCATTCAAGTAAGCAGGCAGTGTTGCGACTAAAGTTTTACCCTCACCTGTTCTCATCTCAGCGATTTGACCTTCATGCAAAAATATTCCGCCAAGAAGCTGAACATCAAAATGGCGCATATTCAGAACTCTTTTGCCTGCTTCCCTAACAACCGCAAAAGCCTCGGGTAAAATTGCGTCAAGTGCTTGTTTTTCAAGTTCTCGGTCGTGCTTTATATCATTAGATGTCTGACGTTTTGAAAGTATTTCTTTAAATTCGTTTGTTTTATTTTTTAATTCATCATCGGATAATTTTGAAATTTCTTCTTCAAGTGCATTAATATGCTCTACAATCGGCATCATTTTTTTTATTTTATTATTATTCGGGTCGCCGAATAATTTTAATAAAAAATCAATCATTCTCCCTAATCTCCGTTACATTTATATTAATTGAATTTTAACATATAAATATTATTTTTAAACAGTTCGGTTAATTGTAAATTTTTCTTAACAATTCATTTTGAAAAAGCAAATTTTAACATTCATTGGTTTAATTGTAGTAGAATAAATAAGTGTAAGGAAGGCAAAATCATGAAAGTTTCTGCAATAAATTGTACACCAATAAAACCTCAAGTTTCTTTCGGACAAACGGATGAAAAAAAATCAGAGGATGAGTTAAAACTTGATAAATGTAAACAGTTTGCTGACAAGGTTGATGATGAATATGTAAAATCATCTAATGTAAAAAAACCTGTTGCGGCAGTTGTTTCAGTTGCTTTAGCGGGTTTATTAGCCTTTGCGACAGGTAAAGTAATTGCTCAAAAAGCAGCAGTTATTGGTGAAAAATTAAAATTAAACTTACCGGAATTGCTTGATAAAAATTTAAGAAGTTTATCAAACGGAGTAACTAAAGCAGCAGATAAATTAAAAAATGATAATCCCGTTACTAAATCAGATAAATTTAAAAATATGGTTGGTAAGACTGTTACAAGTGCTGTAAATTTCGGAAAATCTTTATATAGAAAGATTGCGTACAGCGGAGTAGCTGATGATGCAACTGTTGCAGTAAGACAAGCAAAAGCATTTGCTAATCTTGGAGGTATCGCCGGTATAGCAACAGCATTCCCTGCTGTAGCTACAAGAGACAACAATGATGACGGTGTTTCTGATATTCTTCAAACAGGTCAAAATGCATATACAGGTGCTAAAACAAAAATGGGACAGGTTATGGAAAAAGCAGGCAGATTCTCTGAATTAGTTGATTTATTAACATAATAAAGATTTTATATATTAAAAAAACGGGCTACACAAATTAGCCCGTTTTTTTTATAATTAATTTATGGAAAATATTATTGTTAAAACTGCGGATAAGGATGTATTAAAGGAACTTAATTCAGTTAAGTTTGATATTTCGTATATAAATGAGGTGTCAAAAAAATATAAAGGCAATGCATTTAAGATTTTTAATTTAAAACCGCATGAAGCTAATATTTTAAAGCAGTTATGTTTATCATTAGGGTTTGACTGTGCTGTGAGCCGTGAAACCGTTATGTGCAAGTGCGAATATACTGACGCTTTAATTTTTGCTTCTGATTGTCAATTAAATAATCTTGCAGCAAAACTGCAAAATCAGCCGTTCAGATTAAATGAACTCGCTGAGCAAATAGAGATAATATTAAATTCCCGTTTGCTTCCTTTAAAAATACGAAATTACATTTTTGATTGGAAAAGACCTTATATAATGGGGATATTAAATGTCACTCCAAATTCATTTTCTGACGGAGGGAAATATCATAATCCCGATAATGCTTTTAATCATGCAGTTGAGTTGATTAATGACGGGGCTGATATTATTGATATTGGCGGGGAGTCTACAAATCCCGTGGCAACAGAAATTCCGACAGATGAAGAAATGTCGCGCATTCTGCCCGTAATTGAGCATATAAGAAAAAACAAAATTGATATACCTATAAGTGTTGATACAAGAAATTATAAAACGGCAAAAGCTGCTATCGAGGCGGGCGCTGATATTATTAATGATGTTTCGGGACTTAATAATGATGATTTGTACAATTACGTTGCGGAAAATAATATTCCTGTTGTTATAATGCACTCAGACAGCGTGCCTGCTAAAAGTATTGATTTTACAAAGTATGATATCGTTGAAGAAATTTATTTTTCTTTCTTTAATAAAATAAATAAATTGACCGCAGCGGGATTTGACAGAAAAAATATTATAATTGATACGGGGTTTGGTTTTGGCAAAGCGGAAGACTCTAATTTTGAACTTTTGCGTAGAATGAATGAATTTAAATCTTTAAATGTACCTATCTTAGCAGGTATTTCAAGAAAATCATTTATTAGAAACGCATTTAATCTTACAGTTGAGGAAGCTGATATACCGACAGCACTTTACTCTGCAATGTCAGATTGCGTTAATATTCACAGAGTTCATAATGTTAAACTTGTTAAGCAATTCTTAAAATACACTGAAAAAATTTATTGATTTTTTTTCATTTCTTTTAAAAGAATTTCCTTAAAGTTATCAATGGGTTTAAAATAAAATCCGCAGTTTTCTGCCATTGAGGCTCCCATTTTAAATATTATTTCATCGGGGTACTTTCTGCATATTAAGGGGCGGATTTTATGAATTGTACAAATTCTTTTTTCAGAGTCAAATTTACTGCATTTAAATACAAGCCCGTTCTCATCTTTATCAACCATTGTAAGGTATGTATAAAAAGGATGTATTTTTTTTAGTTTTAAAAATTCTTCTTCCGTCTTTATTACATCTTTTTTGTGGCTGACATATATTTTAGTGCAGCAAGCACCGCACCTTTTACAGCTTCCGTATCTGAAATATTTACGTTTTAATATGTATTTATAAAAGAATTTTTTTATCATCATAAATATATTATATCAGTTATAATATTGTTATGGACATAAAAGAACAGTTAAGATTAATACCCGAATTAAGCGGTTCTTATCAATTTTTTGATAAGGATAATACCATTATTTATGTCGGCAAGGCAAAAAACTTAAAAAGGCGGGTTTCAAGCTACTTTAACAAAAATCATGAGTCCGTTAAATTAAAGGTAATGGTGCCTCAAATTGTCCGTATTGAATTTATCATTACTAATTCCGAGGTAGAAGCGCTTATTTTAGAGTCCCATTTAATTAAAAAATATAAGCCTAAATATAATGTTTTGCTTAAGGATGATAAGAAATTTCCATATTTCCTTATTACAAAAGAAGATTACCCAAGAATACTTGTTACCAGAAAGCGAAATAAAAATATGCTCGAGGGGAAATACTTCGGACCTTATACAAATGCTAAATCTATGTATACGACTCTTGATTTATTAAAAAAATTGTTTCCGCTAAAGCAGTGTAAAACTCCAAAGTTTAAAGACCGACCCTGCATATATTATCAAATAGGCAGATGCCTTGCGCCCTGCCAAAAAATGATTACCCCTGAGGAATATAAAAAACTGATAAAAAATGTTGAACTTTTTTTATCAGGCAGGCAAATGCAGCTTGTTGACGAATTAAAATCAATGATGGAAAAATATGCGCAAAATCAAGAATATGAAAAGGCTGCAAGGTTCCGCGACAGCTATTTTGATGTTTTAAAAACAATAGAAAAACAAAAAGTTGTCTATGAGAATACAAATGTTAATCAAGATATTATTTCAATCAGTACGGATGAATATATTGGCGGTATTTCTCTATTACAAATAAGAGGGGGCAGGCTTACAAACAAAAAGGATTTTGAAATTACAAAGTCTGATTATGATGACGAGGGTGAAATTATTACATACTTTATAAAGGAATACTATCAACTTTCAAGTGAAGAAGATTTGCCCTCGGAGATAATTTTTTCTTATAAAATAAACCCCGAAGATAAAGAGATGTTTGAAAAATGGCTGAGTACCAAAAAGGGTTCAAAAGTTGCGATAAATCCGAAATCCAACAAAAAAAACGAAGAAATACTTGAACTTGCACTAAAGAACTCCAATTATCATCTTGAAGAAATGAAAGTAAAATCACTCCAAGAAATTCAAACAAATTATAACGAAACGGGTTCATATATACAGGAAAAATTAGGGCTAAAAAAATTTCCGCACAGAGTTGAGTGTTTTGATATTTCGCATATTCAAGGCACACACACCGTTGCTTCAATGGTAAGTTTTTATAACGGAATGCCCAAGAAAAGCGAGTATAAACGGTTTAAAATAAAAACGCTTGAAAACGGAAAGCCCGATGATTTTATGTCAATGCGTGAAGTTATAACCCGCCGTTATTTAAGACTTCAAAGAGAAAACCTTGAGTTCCCCGATTTAATCATAATAGACGGCGGAAAAGGGCAATTGTCAAGCGCTGTTGAAATCTTAAATGAGCTTGGAATAAAAAATCAAGATATAGTTTCACTTGCAAAAAGGATTGAAGAAGTATTTATTCCGAACCAATCACAAAGCGTATTATTTCCCTCTAATTCGCAGGCACTTTATTTCTTTCAAAGAATACGTGATGAAGCTCACAGATTTGCAATTACGTTTCACAGGCATTTAAGGGATAAAGACGCACTTCACTCCGAGCTTGATGATATTAAAGGTTTATATACAAAGAATAAAAAACTGCTTCTGGATAAGTATTCAAATGTTGCAAAAATTTCAAAACTTACAAAAGAAGAATTAATGCTGATTTTATCTAAAAATCAGGCAAAATTAGTTTACGACCATTTTAATACTCAAACAAAGAAACTTGACAGTGAAAATAAGGGTTGATACCATTTAAAAAAAGGATAAATAATGCAAAATACAATAAATAAACCTCAGCAAATAACTTTTGATATAACAGACAGATGTCAAATGAAATGCGTTACCTGTAATAAATGGAAAATATCGGCAGGAGATGTTATATCTAAAGAGCTTACAACAGACGAATGGAAAAAAGTTTTATCGGATTTAAGAAATTGGCTTGGCGAGGGATTTTGGTTTTGCTTCTCGGGCGGTGAACCTTTTTTAAGACAAGATATATTTGAGCTTTCCGACTATGCTCATTCTCTCGGAATTAAGGTTGCTTCAATGACAAACGGGTTTAGTATATCTCACTTGTATGAAAAAATTGTTGAATCGCCAATTGAATCATTAAATTTTTCATTAAATTCAATTACAAATCCCGTAATTCATGACACATCGCGCGGACGAGAGGGCTCGTTTGAAAAACTGCTTGACGCTATTATGCAAATTAAAAAATTAAAAGATGAAAAACACTCAAATATCGGATTAAATATTGCAACAATACTTTTCCCCGAAAATATAGATGAAGCAATTCCTTTGGTTGAATTTGTCACCAGAAATAAATTAAACGGAATTATGTTTCAATTGCTCGATGACGCAGAGTCTTTTCAAGCATACTGCGTAAGAACAAGCTCTAAAACATCAACTTATACTATGCCGAAAGAGTTAAGATTAAAATATAAAACTATGGCAAAACGTGCGGTTGAGGTTATTGACAGACTCATTGAAATGAAACGCGCAGGTCATTCAATATATAATTCTTATGAGCAGTTAGAAGCAATGAAAATATTTTTTAATAATCCCGATGATATATTAAAATCAATTACTTGTGATGTGGGTTCAACAAACTATGCAATAGACCCCTATGGTGACGTAAGATTATGTTTTAATATGGACTCGGTCGGTAATATAAGAGAAAATAAACCGGAAGAAATATGGGAAAACGCTAAATCTGTTGAATGCAGACAATTAACCAAGTCTTGTAAAATGTATTGCAGAATGCTCAATTGTAATTTTAAGCATAACTTTGCAAACTTTAACAAGTCTTTTTTAGAACGCTGTACAAATAAATTAAATAAAATATTATGCGGGTTAAAGTAATATGAACAATCAGCTTACTGCACTATTGTTAATATCAATATATAAAAATGTTTTAAAAAATAAAATTTTTGAATTATTTACATCTTTTTTAGATGTTCTGCTAAGTTCTGACAATAATTTTGAGCGTGATTTAAGAGCATATTCTGATTTTATAAACGCTTTTTATGAAGTGTCTGAAACTCAAAATTTTTATGATTATGTAAGTAATTTAATTTATACCGATGAAAATATCATATCAAAAGGCTGCAGTGATTGCATTAAAGATAACGAACAGATTTTAAGCACCGCAAGTTATGAGCTTTCATTAATATATAATCTTTTATCTTTTGATTTTAATAAAATAAAATCATTGTTTGAAAATAAATATCCAGATAAAACAGATTTAATTACTCATTTACCTGCTTTTACGCTATCGGGTCTGAAAGAATTTAATATTGAAGATATAATAAAATCATATTCCAAAAACGGATATGGTATTTTTGCCTGTTACAGCGCATTTAAGTACCTTGCTGATGATAATATAAAACCCGTTAAGTATTTTGATAATCTTACTTTTTCAGATTTAAAAAACTATGATTACCAGCAGAATATAATTAAGCAAAATACGCTTGCTTTTTTGGAGAATAAACCCGCAAATAATATTTTATTATACGGCGATAGAGGCTGCGGTAAATCTTCGACTGTAAAAGCGCTAATAAACGAATTTTCTGATTACAATCTTAAAATCATTCAAGTTGACAAAAACAGTTTTATTCACTTGCAGTCTTTATATGAAAAAATCCGTAATTTGCCTTTAAAATTTATTATATTTGCTGATGACATATCTTTTGATGAAGATGATAAAAACTTTTCTGAAGTAAAAGCGGCACTTGAGGGTTCTGTTTCTGTCGCTCCAAAGAATACTGTTATATATGCGACATCAAACAGAATGCACCTTGTTAAAGAAAGTTTTTCGGCTCGTGAGGGAAATGAAGTACATTTTAACGATACCATTGATGAAATTGTTTCACTCTCCGACAGATTTGGCATTATGCTTACATTCTCCTCATTAAATAAAAATGAATACCTGGATATTGTAAAACAAATTGCAAATGATTGCTGTGTAAACGTTGATGATAACTTATTGTCCTCTGCGATGACATTTTCAATGCAAAAAGGAATAATGACTCCGCGTATTGCAAGGCAGTTTATTAATGATTTTATTGCAAACCTTGCTCTTTAAGCTATAATTATTTTTATGGATATTAAAGACGTAAAAAGAGTAGTATTCAAATTCGGAACTAATGTTTTAAGAAATGATGACAAAGAAATATCTCTGTCACGTATTTATTCGTTTATTGAAGATATTTCAAAACTTCATAAACAGGGAACGGAAATCATTATAATTACGTCAGGTGCCGTAGGATTGGGGGCTAAAAAACTTAATGTTAACTCATCAGAGAGTTTAACAATTAAACAGGCATGCGCCTCTGTCGGACAAAGCCAATTAATGTGTATTTATGAGGACGGATTTGGAAAATATTCAATAAATACCGCTCAAATTCTGCTTACGGAAGATGATTTTACTAACAGAATTAAGTATTTGAGTTTAAATAATGTCTTAAATACATTGATTGACTTAAGGGTAATTCCTATAATTAACCAAAATGATACTGTATCAACGGCAGAACTTGAAGAAGCGGGGAATCCCTTATATGGTGTCAGTTTTTCTGATAATGATAAACTGTCTGCGCTTGTTGCAAGCAAACTTGACGCGGATTTACTTGTAATACTTTCTGATATTGACGGATTATATGACGATAATCCCAAAGAAAATCCTAACGCAAAATTGATTAACGAAGTAAAAGAACTTACCCCCGAAATAGAAAACTGTGCCAAAACAGCTTCAAACGGAGGCAGAGGCGGTATGATTACCAAATTACAGGCAGCAAAAGTTGTTACTCACTCGGGAGGGTTCGTTATAATCGCTAACGGAAAATCACCTCAAATATTAAAACGTATATTTTCCGGTGAAAAAGTCGGAACTACATTTTATCCTGTTGAACAAATGTCGCAAAAAAGACGCTGGATTGCTTATGCTACTAATATTACGGGGCAGGTTGTAATAAATTCGGGTGCTGTTAACGCAATTGTTAA
The DNA here is from genome assembly GCA_947628355.1 of Candidatus Gastranaerophilales bacterium. Lineage (GTDB taxonomy): Bacteria > Cyanobacteriota > Vampirovibrionia > Gastranaerophilales > Gastranaerophilaceae > Avigastranaerophilus. Next base: position 8,020 of record CANQZO010000006.1, read on the forward strand.
TGAGGATAAAAGCCTGCTTGCTATTGGTGTTCAAAACATTAACGGTTCATTCTCAAGAGGCGACGTTATTTCAATTGTTGATGTTGATAATAATGAAATAGCACGCGGAATTGCTAATTATTCTTCCGAGGACTGCAGAAAAATTATGGGAGTTCACTCGGAGGATATATATGATATACTCGGATACAAAAACTATGACGCAATTGTCACAAAAGATAATATTGCAATAATATAGGTGTTAATAATGAATGATGTAATAAAAACGGCACAGCTTGCTAAAGACTCAGCAATTAAAGCGCAAGGACTTTCAACCGAAATAAAAAATATTGCCTTAAATAGAATTGCAGCAGCACTGGAAAACGACAAAGATACTATATTTAACGCTAATAAAACTGATTTGCAAACTGCTCAAAATGATTTAAACAATGGTAAAATTACCCTTTCTGCATATAACCGATTAAAACTTGATGAAAATAAATTCCGTGATATGGTGCAGGGAGTGCGTGATGTGGCTTTGCTTAATGACCCTGTAAACAATATTGTTTGGTCTAAAAATATTGCGGAGGGTATAACTTTAAAAAAAATTACCTGCCCCATAGGTGTAATAGGGGTAATTTTTGAATCCCGCCCCGATGTGATTTCTCAAATTGTTTCGCTGTGTATAAAATCATCAAATGCCTTGATTTTAAAAGGCGGTAGTGAGGCTGTTAATACAAATAAAACTATTTTTAATATTATTTTAAATACTTTAAACTCAATTGACGAATTTCCTCGAAATATGATTAATATGCTCTATTCAAGAGATGATGTTAAATTAATGCTTGAGGCTGACGGTTATATAGATTTAATAATACCCCGCGGTTCAAATTCGCTTGTTAAATTTATAAAAGCAAATACTAAAATACCAGTATTAGCCCATGCTGACGGAATTTGCCATATATACATAGACGAATTTGCCGATATAAAAAAATCTATAGATATTATAATTGATTCAAAATGCCAGTACCCTGCAGCCTGCAACAGTGTTGAAACGGTTTTAATTCATAAAGCAAGATTAAATGATATACTTCCAGCTTTGATTAATTCTCTTATCGAAAATGGTGTTAAAATCTTAGGTGATAATTCTATAGTATTGGCGTCAAGCGCTGTTTTGCCCGCTTTCAATGATGACTGGCACAAAGAATACGGTGATAAAATTCTTTCAATAAAAACGGTTAATTCATTAGATGAAGCAATTAATCATATTAATGAATTTGGCTCAAAACACACTGATTGCATAATTACGGAAAATGACGCAAATGCCGAAAAATTTATGTCACTTGTTGATTCTGCAGGTGTGTATAAAAATATTTCAACTCGATTTGCAGACGGTTTTAGGTACGGCTTTGGCGCTGAAGTTGGTATATCTACATCCAAAACGCATGCAAGAGGACCTGTAGGGCTTGAAGGACTTACAATATATAAATACAAACTCTACGGAAATGGCGATATAGTTTCAGATTTTGTAACAGGAAAAAGAAAATTTCTTAAAAGTTAGTTATTTTTTGTCAAAAAAATTATTGTTTAATTTTTGTATTAATGGTTATAAATAATGAGGTTAAATTATGATATCAAAAATTGGATTTACCCCCGCACACTCACCGTCTTTTGGCTTCGCAAGATTAAATGATAAAGGCAGAGCAACGGCTCAAGTGTTCGGATTGCCTTCTAATCTTTTTTTAAATGATGATTTGTTTCGAAAACAGGGTTTATTTGAAAAACCTGCTATAGCAAGTGAATTATCATCCGGTAAAAAATTCTTACAAATATGTGAAGAATACGGCTGTAGTCCGCAAGGCAGTTCCAATGTGTCATTTATAACTTCTCAAATACTTTCAAAAAAAGGCGGTAGAGTGATAAAGAAAATTCCTGCAGACGAATTGCAAAAAGGATTTGTTGCTTTATATAACGCTAATTATGATAATCCTCAATTATCAAATAAGACAACAAGAGAACTGCTTGAGAAAATAAAAGATTATATGGCACCTGAAGAATATGTTAAACAAGTCGGTCTTTTAGATTGTGGTACGCATAAATAATTAATTATAAAAGACCGGCTTTAAGTTCGGTCTTTTTATTATAATATATATAATATGTTACAAAAAAAATTCAGATTAAAAAAATATTCGGCTTTTATTGCCACATATAAATTAAATAATATAGTATCGGATGATTATATAAATATTTATTTCGGTAAAGAAAAAACACAATCTGATATTCCTACTAAAATTGCATTTGTTGTAAGTAAAAAAGTGCATAAACGAGCTGTAGTAAGAAATCATATTAAACGGCTAATGCGTGAAAGTTTTCGCAGAATATTAAAAGAAAATAATATATATAATATCAATAAATATATCTCTATAATTTGTTCGGCTAAAATTTTATCTGTTAATGCCGATTTTGTTGTTATTGATAATTCAATAAAAACTCTATTGGCGAATAAACAATAAATTCAAGTATTATGGTCAATTATATACAATTTAATAAATACTTGTAACATATAGATATAATATAATTTATATAATCAATATATATTTTTTGTAACAATTTCTTAACAAAAGTATCTCAAAATAGCATGAATACATGTTTTTTGGTTTTTATAAATATAAAAGAACAAAAAACGAGGAAAAAATGGGATACGCATTATTTGCACAAAGAAAAGTTGTATTGGACGGACAGTTAAATGCCCTAGAATTGCAACAAACGCAAAGATCCAATGAGCAATATAATTTAGCGACTCAAACATTGAGTTTAAATCAGCAGATGGCAAGTATGCAGGCATCTCAATCAACAGAGTTGGCAGATAAATATGAAGAATTAGCAAATGCCAGCGGAGAAGAAGCAAGAGCAAGTATAAATGCAGAAATAAGAGGAATGGAAGAAGATTTCCAAGCAGAATTAGATGAAATAAACCGACAAATTTATCAAGTATCAGTAAAAGAGAATACTGTAGAAATGCAGGTAAAAAGATTAGATACAATGGTAACATCGGTACAAAAAGAATTAGAAGCCGTAGAAGATGCAGAAGGCGAATCAATAGACAGAGCGACAGCGAAATTCAAAGGAGTAGCATAATAAACAAAGTAACAAATAAATATAAAAAAAGAGGAAACAAATTGTTTCCTCTTTTTGTTATAAATTATTACTTATTTATCTTTCTCATTTACGGTAATTAGTCCTTTTTTCAAATAGTTGTTGACAACATAAGGATATACTTTTACCGCTTTAGGTACAGCCATAACTTCTCCCTTTATTGAATAATTATCTTCAATAAATTTCTTTTGTTCGGGAGTAGAAGCAATTAAACCGGTTTCTGTATTAATACTGTTTAATACATGTCTGCGTTCAAAATCCTCAAGTTTAAAGTCACCGCTTGCAATTTGCATTGTAGTATGGTAAAGAGCATTTAATGTACCGCAGTCAGCCCAAGGTTCATCAGTAGGAACAGCTACAATTTTTTGATTGCCTAAAATTGCTTTTGCAGAAGTAACTGCATTCATAAATGCTGTTTTGTCGCTTACCTCACCAACTACTTTTGTTATATCTTTTGCAATTTCATTTATATCACTTTTTTGAGTAAGAGCCATAAGTATCGGAATATATGTTTTAGACCAGTCTCTCGGTTCTTTTCCTTTTCCTGCAGGGAAAAACGGTTCTATTACTGATAATGCTTCAAATGCTTCCTTGCTTACTGAGAATTGGAATGTATTTGTTAAGCATTTTCCGTCTTTTTCATAACCGGCAGGTATTTGTTTCGGTTTTTCTTTAAATTCTAAAATTTCATCACCTGCGCCGAGTTTCATAATTCCAAAGTTGCCTTTTGCATCATCAGATTTAACTTCTTTTGCAATCATTGCAATTGCCGTGTTGCCTTGCTCCATTATTTCAAACATTCTTCTTGTTGCGTTAGTCATTCTTGACATTGAATCATTCGGGAATATTGCCAGATACTTTCTGCCGCTGCGCTGCATTTTGTTGTATAAATCAACAGTGAAGCCGCCGTTTCCCTTATTTACTCCGGATTTATTTAAGTAAAATTTAATATTACCGCCGATTTTAAGCTGACCTTTAGAGCAATTTAATAAACCTGCATTATGAAGTGAAACAAAAGTTGTTTCCATTGGAGTTAAGCCTGTTGCGGTTCTGAATACACCTTTGGTTGATTGAGCTCCGTTCTTTTCTCCGTGCATAATTCCGCTTGATGAAGCGTTCGTGTATTCGGCTCTTGAACCAAATCCGCCTGCAAGCATTGCTAATTGCAAGTTTTTTGCACCCTCTTGAGGATGAAATTCGCCTAAAACTATTTCACCTTTATCTATTTTTTCTATAAAATCTTCTATTGATTTAATAATTTCCGGAACAAATCTGTTTTCTTCCATGCCGATTACAATTTCTGTTCCGTTATTATTAGGATCAACGGGTTTGTCGGAAACAGATTCCGTTCTGATAGGTGCTTCTGGCATTACAGGTTGTTTGAAAGGTTTAAATGTATTTCCTCTTTGTATTGCGTGTGCATATAGATGACCTCTGCTTGCCTTTGTTTTTATTTCGCCTGCATTTGTTAAAAGTACGTTGTCTCCGTCTTCAATAACTGCCATTAAATTACCTTTTGTATTTAGTACATAAGCATTCTGGGCAGTTTTATCAGAAGATGGTTTTTGGAATATACTTATTAATTGTTTCAAGTTGTCACTTCTTCTTGTTCCTGCATCTTCAGGCGGTCTTACTGCCATTTGATACATTATGAAATCAAACGGCATTTTTTTAATTTGTGTTCTTGCTATTATCGGACTGCTTTTACTTTGTTTCGGATCTATATTTATATTTGTTTTTATTGCGTCATATTCGGATGGTAATTCTTTTGCGAATTTTCTTACAATTCCTGTTACATCTACTTGGGAACCTACATCTTCTCCTTTTTCACCTCTTTCATCAGTACATGTTTTCATTTGTGTGGTTAATTCCGAAAATGCTTCTGATAAACTTTGTCCAAAACTTACTGTTTTAGCTGTTTGTATACCATACATTCCTTGGTATGCTTTTGCTATATCAACGGCATTGTAATTACCTGTAAATGCCGGTGAAGTTGCATAATTGACAGTTGATTTTACTGTATTGTTTTTGTTAAATACTCCTGCAGCGTTGATTAAGTTAGCTGCTCCAATTTTTTGTATCATTAGTTATCCTTTCATTGCAGAAATTTATTACTTTGCTTATAACAAAACCCCTAATAATTTATTTTGCTAAAAAAGTTATTAAAATTTATAAAACTTTAATAACTTTTTTAATTATAATACTATTTTTGGAATTTAACTATTCAATTGTGAGCATGGTTAATATGAGTTCATTTACAATGTGCGGAGATATTAAACAACCTTTTTTGGTAAATTTATAACCTTTGTCGTTTTGTTCAAGAGTACCTATTTCTTTTCCGTTTTGTAGTACAATTCCGTTATTGTATGAGTATGTTTTGCCATGCCTGTATACATTAACTTTTTTATCGGTTACTTCGCTTAAAAGTTTTCCTTTTATGTCGTAGGCATAATATATATTTGCTTTATTAACGAGTATTACGGGATAGAAGAAGTGTCTGCAAGGTGTTTTTAAAGTTATTGTATCGTACTCTGGTGGGAGTATTTCTTCGCTATCATAGCTAAGCCCTATTTTTCCGTTATTTTTTACAATAACATAATCTTTGTTTCTTATAGTTAATAAACCTTGAAGTCCATGTTTAAATTCTTCAGTTTTTTCATTGGTTGCTTTAATTATTACATCTTTTTTTACAGAAGCAATTTTAATAGTATCAGGTATTTCCACTTCTTCGACCTCATAAGCCTTTTTATTTTCTTTCTCGGTTTTTTCATAAGTTACAGTTTTTGCAGAATAACTTTCTTTAAAAACCGGTCTGATATCACTTATAAGAAGAGTTAAAGTATCGGGAGTAACTTTGAATTGTTCATCTTCCCCTATAAGTTTGCCCGTGTTATAAAACAATCTGTATTTTCCGTTTATTTTTCCTGAAAAATACTCTGAATTACCATTCTTTATTATTGCAACTTTTTGAAAGATAGGTGTTAATAAAATATTGCCCTCTTTATCAGTTATGCCGTACTTGCCGTTATTTTTTATTTTTACGTAATTACCGATTAAACTTACATCCTGCATTTGTGCAAGAAATACTGTTTTTAACTCCAAATTGCAGTATCCGATTTTATTATCTCTTTTAATTTTAAATTGAACATAGTCATCTAAAGGCTGAATACTATCCCATTCGGAAGCCAGTAAAGTTCTTTGTGTTTCTTTATCAATAATGCCGTATTTCCCGTTTTGTTCAATAATTTCAACTTTTTCATTTCCGCTTATAATATTAGTTTGATTTTGTGGTTGAACTTGCTCATCAATCACTATATTTTCGCTGAGATTTGCATCTTCAGCATTAACTGCCGAAATAATAAAGGAAAAAAATATTAATAATGATAAAACTAACTTTTTCATACAACTTCCTTTCATAATTTATTAAATAATAACATTTTAAATATTATTTATGCAAGAAATAATATCTTTGATTTCTTGTGATAAATCCGTCTTATATTTAATATTTTTAGCAATAATTTTTGCAAATTTTGCTTTTTTAAACTCACCTAACTGCATTGTTCTGTATATATTTTCCAAATTTTTGCACATTTTGGAGTATAACTTTAAATCATTTTTTTTAACAGGCATTAATGTTTCATATTCATTATTTAAAGCCCTTTTTATAAGGTTGACAGAGAGGATATCTTCAAACTCTCCATTCTTAATCATAATTATTTTATCTTTTTTTAACAAAACATTTTTCATTTCTTCGCATATTTCTTTTGCATCACAATCAAAAAGAAGTATAATCGGAATTTTTAATTTGTTTCTCAGCTTCATATATAAAGCCGGACTCTTACTTTTTCCGCCTGCACCCATTATATATACACCGTTTTTTTCAAAATCACATCCGAGTTTTTTTGAAAATACAGGCAGTAAAATTTCCTCTGTTATGCCCTCTACGATAATAAGTTTTTGTATGGGATATATCAGTTCGTTATTTTTTTTATTTAAGTTGAGTTTTAAATTTTTTAAGTTTTTTACAGATGTATTATCAATGTTGTTTAATATCGGATTTATATATATATTAGTATTTATATATGCTTTAGTTTTTTTATCCGTATTTTTAAATAAATGCAGGCAAAGTGCTTTCAGAATATTGAATTGCTTATTATGCTTATTTATTCCGTAATTATACTCAACGGATTTATTCCAGATATATTTGAATAATTTGCAAACCTCGTCAACAGGTAAGTAATCAAGTTCATTTATACTGTATTTGGGAAATATCAAACACTTTAAAATTACATCGTAAAAAACACGTTGGTATGCTTCTTCGGGAAGTTTAAATCTTGAAAGCCTGTCTAAGTTAACTATCAGCTCATTTTTACTTAAATATTTATATTTCAGTGAATTTTTTATAATCATATATTTTAAAAACAAGGAGCGATATTTCGCTCCTTGTAATATATTTACTAAATATTAGTAAGTTGTCTTTCGTTTGATTTTGTATTAACTGTTTCAACTAAGGATTTGACAACGGCAACCATAGCAATAGCTGAATTTAATTTATTTACGCAAGAACCGACACCGATAGCGCTTGCACCGGCAGCAAATGCCATAGCAGCGGTTGTTGTTGTAATTCCTGAAGCTGTCATTATCGGGATTGATGTATTTCTTGTAAGTTCAATTGTATTTGATATTGAAACTTCAGCCGTTTGGAGAAGTCCTCTTGCTCCTGCTTGTGTAGCTTTTGTTGTAGCAGCACCTTCAGTTTGAATTAAATCAATACCCATTTCTTCAAGTTTCATAGCAAGTGAAATTTGTTCTGAAATATCAATGTGTCCGGGAACTGTTACACAAATAAATGTCTTTTCACCGTTTAAAAGATCTAATGTTTCTTTAACTATATTTAAAACATCATTAGCACCGTATCTTTCGCCTTTTTTATACAATGCGTCAAAGTTGCCCACTTCAATTGCGTCAGCACCTAATCTAACTGCATTAGCAAGTTCTGCAGGTACTATTGAAGATACAAAAACAGGAAGTGTTGTCATTTCTTTTACCATTGATATAATTTCTTCGTTATAACAAATATCAACAGCACTTGCTCCGCCCATTTCTGCGGCACTTACAACATTTTTAATGCATTCTTTATTGAAATTGTCTATTCCTGCAATGATTTTAACTGCTCTTTTTTCGTCTAAATGTCTTTTGAAAGTGTCTATTCTGTTCATAATACCTCCTATAAATACAACCATGGCTGTAATTATAGCATACATAAAAAAAATAAAACAGGCTTTTTACTGCCTGTTTTTATTTTTATATTTCTATTTGCTTATTTGACGTGGCCTGTCCATCTGTGATCAATATCTGATTTCTTTTCATTTAAGTCAAGTGAAGCATTCCATATACTTGCAATCAAACTTCCCGCAATGGTAACACCGCCAAGAATAAATCCTAATTTTGAATTAGCCGGTTTCTTTTTTATTTTATTGTATATTGTAACTCCGGTATATACAACAGAACCGCTTATAATACCATTTTTAATTCCTTTTAATACACCTTTAGTGTATGTACCGACAGATGCAAAAAATTTCTTTACATTTGCAATGGCACTTTTTAATGTTTTTATTGGTCCGCGTCTTTTTTTCTTTTCACCCTTGTTTGATGTAATTTCAACTGTATCCGAATTTGTTTGAGCATCAACTTTTACTGCGGGCAAAAATTCTTGTGTACTAACAGGTGATGATGTTGCAGCCTGTGCTGCTTGGCTTTTAACGGTATCGGTGAATTGTGTCATGTTACTAAATACATCTGTTTTATTTGCAACTGTCATATTTGCCTCACTTTACATTTCGTATCTATAGAAAACCGGTAAATGTTTTTTTTTGACTTATTTTATCGGTTTATTAATTTTTGTAAACACAAAGTTTTTTATACAGAAATTATTATCTAATCAGTTTTAGCATTTCATTAACAGCATTGTCAAGTCCTATAAATACTGCTTTTGAAATAATACTGTGACCGATATTTAATTCGTTGAGAATGCCGATTTCGTGCATTCTGTGTACATTATTATAATTTAGCCCGTGTCCTGCGTTTATTTTAAGACCTAATTTTTGACCAAGCAGAGCAGCATTTTTTAATCGATTAAATTCAGTTTCTTCATTTATAGTTCCATAAGCACGTGAATATGCGCCTGTGTGTAATTCTACAAAATGCACACCTATTTCTGCCGCTGCTTCAATTTGTTCCTTATCCGGTGTTATAAAAAGGCTTACTTCTATATTAGAATTTAATAAGGGTTTTACATATTTTTTCATATATTCAATATTTGAATATACATCAAGTCCGCCCTCTGTTGTAATTTCCTGTCTTCGTTCGGGTACAATGCAGCAGGCGTCAGGTAATAAATCTAATGCAATTTTCTGCATTTCATCAGTCGCAGCCATTTCTAAATTTAATCTGAACTTTAAATCATTTTTAAGTGAATATACATCATTATCTTTAATATGTCGCCTGTCTTCTCTTAAATGTGCCGTTATTCCGTCGGCGCCTGCATTCATGCATATTCTTGCAGCATCTATAACATTTGGATCACTTTCACCGCGTGCATTTCTGAGCGTTGCTATATGATCTATATTTACACCTAATAACATATTTAACTCCTGTTTTTCTTTATTATAAAAAAAAAATTTATTTTGTTAATAAGAAATAAATATCTTTAGTGGTCAATTTAACAGGATTATTTTTCAGTCTTTCTTCATTTACTGATTTTGCAATTAAATTAAGGTCTTTTATTCCCAGTTTTTCAAAATTTGTTTCCAGTTTAACAGCTTTAAAAAGACTTTTAAAATATTCATCAGTATTACTTGCTATAAGCTCTTTTAGATTATTCAGCTTATTTTTAACATATTTTGCACCCTTTGGATGATTACAATTATGTATTGTTACATTTGAATTATAATTAAAAAGTTGTGCAATAGTTAATGCAACGGCATGACCATGAGGTATATTGTATTCAGATGTAATTTTATAAGATATGGCATGTGATGCTGTAGTTCTTGATATATTAATTGCTTTCCCTGCAAGATGTGAGGCAATTGTCATTTTTTCTGCAGCAATTTCGTCATTTGTATTAACATATTCTTCAATGTATTTTTTTATTATTTCTATTGATTTTTCTGCAAATATTTCACTTTCCTTTGTTGCATTTACCGCCCAGAAACTTTCTATTGCTTGACAATATGCATCCATTGCAGTGCATGCCTTTAAATATTGAGAATTAGTTTCGGAAAAAATACTGTCTACAATTGAATATTGCGGTAACAAAGATACATCATCAAGTGAAGTTTTTACTCCGTTTTTATAAATTACTGCAAATTGAGTTGCCTCTGAGCCTGTTCCAAAAGTTGTCGGTATTGCAATTAGTTTTTTATTTGATTTTAAATAATATTTATATGCTTTTGCAAAATCAATTACGCTTCCGCCCCCTATTGCTATTATTATATCATAATCTGTTTTTATCTCATCAAGCGCAGTAATAACTTCATTTTCGATAGGATTATTTGAAAAATTATTATAATATTCACAAATGTAATTATTTACATATTGTTCAAGAATTTTTTTTATTTTTTCAAAAGATTTTTTACCTGTAAAAATAAGAATTTTACTGATTTTTTGGCTTTCAAGAATATCAGCTAAATTTTTTATAGAATTAATACCGACAAATTCATTCATGATAATTCTCCGAAAACACTATGCGGAAATGCTTAACACTTTCCCGCAGGGATTAAAGTAATTATATCTTTTATTTTCATACAATACTCATCAGACGCTTCTTTACACCTGTGGTTTGATAAAATTGATTTTGCTGTTTTAACCATAGCAGGATATGCGCTTCTTAAAAGATGATTAGCATATATAACAACATTAATTCCATTTTCAACAAGTTCTTTTTCGTTTACCTGAGAGTATGATGAAGGAACAACTACAAGCGGTTTTCTGTTTTCAATTTTATTATATAACTTGGTAAATTCTTTTATTTCATCAAATGTATTTGCTCTTGAGTGTATCATTATCCCGTCGGCACCCGCATCTAAATAAATTTTTGCTCTTGAAATTGCGTCTTCCATGCCTTGCTCAAGTATAAGACTTTCAATTCTTGCAATAATCATAAAGTTATCAGTAACTTGAGATTGTTTACCTGCTTTTATTTTTTCTGCAAAATCATAAGGATTATCTTGATTTTGAGATACTTCCGTACCAAAGAGCGAGTTTTTCTTTAATCCGATTTTATCCTCAATAATTATTGCAGAAACACCAAGTCGTTCAAGTGTTTTAACGGTAAAAATAAAATGTTCTATAGGTCCTCCATTATCTCCGTCATAAATTATTGGTTTTGTTGTGACTTCCAAAATTTCATTCAACGTTGACATTCTTGAAGTAGTATCTAAATATCCGATATCAGGCTTACCTTGTGCGGTAGATTGTGTAAGTGATGATATCCATATTCCGTCAAATTCTACTTTTTTTCCGTTTTCATTAACGTATGTATTTTCCACAATAAGTCCCGATAGTCCGTTGTGGGCTTCGCATATTGTTACAATATCTTTTGCATTTAATAGTCTTCGTAACCTTTTTCCTCTAATTTCAGGTGTTGTACCGACATTTTTTAAAATTTCATTCAGCTTAGTTGATGATATCCCCTCAGTGTATGGAATATCGATAACTTCACCACCC